>CABQAC010000100.1 GCA_902462035.1 uncultured Eubacteriales bacterium | reverse complement strand
CCCGCGCTGCCCTTGCTCCGGATGTACGAGCGGTATCCCCCGATCCGATAGGCATTGCAGCAGTTCCCAATACTCGTCGTCCACCTTGGTCTGGGGCGGCACTGCGGGTGACCAGACGCAGCAAACGGGAACGGCGGACAAAACCGCTGCCATACCGCCGATATGGTCCGCATGAGGATGGGTTGCCACCACCAAATCGAGCTTGGCAATTCCCCGGCGCCGCAGGAGCTGCACCGTCGTGGGGCCGTCGATGGCATTGCCCGCGTCGATCAAAATATGGACATCTCCGGCTGTAATCAACGCGCAGTCTGCCGCGCCCACATCCATAAATTCCACCGTCATGTCATGCGTGCCCGCATCATTTTCTCGAATGCCGAACGCCGCGTAGAGCTGATGCCAGCCGGGCAGGCCCAAATGAATGATTCCCCTCCCGTTCAAGGTGACCAGCAAAGAAAACAGCAGCACCGCCAATAAAACGGCCAAGAGGACACGAAACAGGGTTATCTTTTTCTTTTTGACGGCTTCCATCCTTTTCGCTCCCCCCCGCGGCTCCTAGGCGGCTGCTTCGCGCCGGGCGGCGCCGGAATCAGGCAACGCGGACCGCTGCCCGCCAGATCCATCCGTCCGGCTCGTTTCAGCGCTTCCAGTACCAATCCCCTGTTTTGGGGCAAAAAATATTGCAGCAGCGCCCGCTGCATGGCCTTTTCATGGGGATCTCGGGGCACAAAAATGGGCTGAAGGGTATATGGGTCCAGCCCAGTGTGGAACATGCAAGTAGATAAGGTGCCGGGAGTGGGGTAAAAATCCTGCACCTGCTCCGGCCGCAAGTGTTCTTCTTTTAAAAACAGCGCCAATTCCACCGCGTCCTTCAAGGTGCTGCCCGGATGCGAGGACATCAGATATGGCACCAAAAACTGCTTTTTCCCAATTTCCCGGGTCGCGCCGTAAAACCGCCGGGCAAAACGTCTGTATGCTTCGATATGAGGCTTTCCCATAGCATCCAACACCGCGGCGGAACAATGTTCCGGCGCGACTTTTAACTGCCCGCTGATGTGATGTTCCACCAATTCCCGAAAGAAGGCGTCATCCTGGTCTTCCATCAAATAATCGAACCGGATGCCGGAACGGATAAACACCCGCTTAATGCCCGGAATGGCGCGCATCCGGCGCAGAATGGCCAAATATTCGCTGTGGTCCACCTGCAGTTGGGGGCAGGGTTTGGGCGCCAAGCATTTTTTGCCTTTGCACAGGCCGTGGGTCAGCTGTTTATCACAAGAAGGCCGCCGAAAATTGGCGGTGGGTCCTCCCACATCGTGGATATAACCCTTAAAGCGGGGATTCTGTGCCAGCATCCGCGCTTCCCGCAGCACCGATTCCGCGCTGCGGGTGGTGACCATGCGCCCTTGATGAAAGGCAAGCGAGCAAAAATTACACGCGCCGAAGCAGCCGCGGTTATGGGTAATGGAAAATTCGACCTCCTCGATGGCGGGCACGCCGCCTTCCGCCAAATAGGAAGGATGAAAGGTCCTCTCGTAAGGAAGCTCGTATACCATATCCAGCTCCTGCTGGGTCAGCGGGACCGGCGGCGGGTTCTGCACCAATATTTTGTCATCATGACGCTGAATCACGCGCCGGCCGGCGACAGCGTCCTGCTCGTCCTGCTGCTTGCGGCAGGCCACCGCGTATTCCCGCTTAGACTCCCGCACCATTTGAAGCGACGGGCATTCCACCGCGCCGCCCGGCTGGTAATCCCGGGTCGGCACCGCATAGCACGTTCCTCGGATATCGGTCATAGCGGAAATTTTTTCCCCGGCGGCCAGCCGCCTGGCGATTTCCAGCGTTTGATGCTCCCCCATGCCGAAGCTGAGCAAATCCGCGCCCGATTCCAGCAGAACCGATGGCCGGACCCGGTCGTCCCAATAGTCGTAATGCGCAAACCGGCGCAGGGAGGCTTCCAACCCGCCGATAACCACCGGCACGTTGGGGTACAGCCGCTTTAAAGCCCTGGTATACACCGTAACGGCGCGGTCCGGCCGCCTGCCCGCCTGCCCGCCGGGAGAATAGGCGTCCTCGCCGCGTCTGCGTTTGGCCGCCGTATAGTGGGCCACCATGGAATCGATATTGCCAGCGTTGACCAAAAAGGCAAGTTTGGGCTCGCCAAACCGGGTAAAATCCTTATCTCCCCGCCAATCCGGCTGGGCAAGGATTGCCACCCGGTATCCCTCGTGCTCCAAAAGCCGGGACAATATGGCAGTGCCGAAGGTGGGATGGTCCACATAAGCGTCGCCGGTCACCATAATAAAATCCGGCCGGTCCCACCCCAAGTCCTGCATTTCCCGCTTGCTGATCGGTAAAAAAGCCATCGCTTTATTCTCCATCCTGACCGTTCAGGTCTTTGGTGGTCAGGTTCATTTCCAGCATCTGCTGGTAGCTGATTAAAACCTGCCGGGGCTTCGATCCCTCATGCGGCCCCACAATCCCTTTCTGTTCCATCTGGTCGATCAAACGGCCCGCACGGGCATACCCCAGCCGAAGACGCCGCTGGAGCAGGGAGGTGGAGGCTTGTCCTGCTTCCACCACGCATTTGACCGCTTCCATCATCATGGGATCGTCAGCGTCATCCTCATCGCTCGCACCGCTGGATTTTTCCGCCACGGCCTGGCGTTCGATTTCTTCCGCGATATTCTGGTCGTAATCGGCGGACGCGGCGTTTTTAACAAATTCCACCACGGCCTCGATCTCCTTATCGCTGACAAAACAGCCCTGAATGCGGGTGGGTTTAGGGGAGCCCACCGGCGCGAACAGCATATCGCCGCGTCCCAGCAGCTTTTCTGCGCCGCCCATATCCAATATGGTGCGGGAATCTACCTGAGAGGACACCGCAAAGGCGATTCGGCTGGGAATATTGGCCTTGATAATACCGGTAATAACGTCCACCGACGGACGCTGGGTCGCGATCACCAGGTGCATGCCCGCAGCGCGGGCCATCTGCGCCAGGCGGCAGATGGAATCCTCCACTTCGTTTGGGGCGGCCATCATCAGATCGGCCAATTCGTCGATGATGATGACGATCTGCGGCAGCTTGGTAAGGGGTTCTTCCTGGTTTTCCGCCTTTTTTTCCGCCATCAGCCGGTTATAGGATTCCAAATCACGGACATTGGCGTCGGCGAACAGCTTATAACGGTTGAGCATTTCCCCCACCGCCCAATTGAGCGCACCCGCCGCTTTTCGGGGATCGGTTACCACCGGCACCAGCAGGTGGGGAATCCCGTTATACACGCCCAGTTCCACCACTTTGGGGTCGACCATCAAAAACCGCACTTCGTCAGGCGTTGCCTTATAAAGCAGGCTGACAATCAGCGAATTGATACATACCGATTTACCGGAACCCGTGGAACCGGCAATCAGGGTATGGGGCATTTTTGCCAAATCCGCCAGCGTCACATTGCCGGCAATATCCTTGCCCAGACCCACCGTCAGCTTGCTTTTCGCCACCGAAAAGGCGGTGGAATCCACCAACTCCCGCATCCGCACCATGCTGACATTGCGGTTGGGCACCTCGATGCCTACCGCCGCTTTATTGGGAATCGGCGCCTCGATGCGTACGCCGGAAGTCGCCAGGTTCAAGGCGATGTCGTCCGCCAGATTGGTAATTTTACTGATTTTAACCCCCGCCTGCGGCTGCAGCTCGTACCGCGTAACCGCGGGGCCCTGGCAAATATCCAAAATTTTGGTCTGCACGCCAAAACTCTTTAATGTTTCTACCAGCCTTACGCCGTTGGCCTGCAATTCCTGGGGGGAATGCGCGCGGCTGCGCGGGTCGCACGGCTCCAGCAGCGCGACGGGCGGGAACCGGTATTCCCCTTCCCGTTCCGGGTCCGGCACCTTTGGTACCTCGATGTGCACCGTTTCGGGATCCGGCTGCTTTTGCACCGGCTGCTCCCTTACCGTGCGCAGTTTTTCTTCCTCCGCCGCCGGGGCCGTGGCATGCGATTCCATATGTACGGGCGAGAGTTCCGCCGTTTCCTCCGCTTCCACAATCTCGTAGTGGTCCAGCGGATCCTCCCCTTCTTCGAGCGGGAGGGGATCCGCGTCTTGGAATACCTGCTGCAATCGCTGGAATTTCTTGTTTTTTTCCGGATGCTCAAATAACCGCGCGGCGTCGTTGGCCGCCCGAACCGGGTGCAGGGGCATCTCCTCTTCCGATGGGTCCAGCGCTACATCGATATTTTTCATTCTGGGCTGCGACGCGTCTTCCGGCAGATTCCGACGGTCTTCCATTGTTTTCTTGACGGCTTCGGCGGGCCGTGAGATGGTTTTAAACAGCTGGATCAATCCTGTTCCTGTCAAAATCATCACCACGCCGAAGGTCAGCAGCAAAATGGTGATTTTAGCGCCCGTCACGCCAAATGCCGCGACCAGCGGAATCCCGAGCAAACCGCTGAACAATCCGGAGCCGTTTGCGTCCGAGCCTTCCTCGAACAGGCGAACCAGCGTGTCCCAAAAGGGAACCGGCTGGTCCCCCGCGCGGAAAATATAAACCGCCGCGGTAATCAGGGTAATCAAAAGGGTAATCTGCCACAGCTTGCCGGCAATGCTGCTGATTTTCTTTTCCAGCGCCAGGTAGATCGCTATGTACGCAAGCAGAATGGGCCAAAGAATTGAACAATAGCCGAAAAAGCCCAATAGGCTGCGATGCAAAAAGTTCCAAACGCTCTTGCCTTCGATCAGAATCAGGAACACCAGGAACACCGCGACAATAAACAGCACCACTGCGCCGCGCTGGTTGCGGAGTTTTTGCTTTGCTTCCCATTGCTCCTGCCGCCGCTTCAGCTCGGCTGCCGTCAGCCGCTTTTCCGGTTCCTTCCTATTCCTTTTGGGCGCCGCCCCCTTGGGGGCGTTCTTTTTTGCCGCGGGTTTTGCCCGCTGCTGTGTTTTTGCCATAAATTACGACCGTGCCTTTCCAAAAATCCTTCTCGTCGGACCTGCGCGGCGCCTTCTTACAACGGCAGCCCGGTGAACAGGTTTACGCCCTTGGATTGTTCTACCATTGCGATGATAATAGACGCAACGCCCAGCAGAAGGCAGTATATTGCAAAAATATTCAAACGATCCTTTTTCAGGATAAACTGCAGCAGTTTAATGGCGAAAAAGCCGACGACAGCGGCGACGGCAATTCCTACCAGGACCGGCAGGATGGCAACAGCCTCGTGCGCTTCGACCGCGTCTTTCACCTGCAGCAGGCTCGCGCCCAAAATGGCCGGAATACCCAGAATAAACGAATATTCCAAAGCGGTTTTTTTATCGAGCCCGCGCAGCAGCCCGGCCGCCAGGGTGGATCCGGAACGGGATACGCCCGGCAGGGTGGCGATTCCCTGAAAAACGCCCACCGTCAGCGCATCGCCCACCGTTAAATCCTTTTTGCCGCGCGCTGTTTTCTTCGAGAAAATATGCGCGAACAGTAGCAAGGCGCCGGTAAACAGGAAACAGAAGCCCTCTACCAGGATGGTTGAATCCTCGTAAAAAGATTCAAGAATATCTTTTAGATTGCCCTCGGTCCCGGGAACGGGGATAAAGAACAAAAGCAGCGGCAGCAGCCCAATGATCAGCATCAGCACCATCCGCCGGTCATGGGACATGCCCTTCCAATGGAATTTGCCGGTGAACACATCCCGCAGAATGCGGAAAAATTCCACGATCAGCCTGCCGATGAGCTTTCGGAATACAAAAAAGACCGCGATAAGGGTGCCGAGGTGCAGCATCAAGTCCAATAGGATGCCGCCGCCCATATCCACATTCAAAATATGTTTCGCGACCGATAAATGGCCGCTGCTGGAGACGGGCAAAAACTCCGTCGCCCCCTGGACAATGCCCAAAATAATCGCTTTGATGATTTCCATCGAACCATTTCCTCCGTCTGTTATGTAGTTACCCGCCGCAGCGGGCAAGGGGATGGCTATGCTTTTTCATTTTCCTTGTTTTGTTCCGCGTTTTCTGTCGTATCCGGTTCTTCCGCGTCTTGCCCGGGCTGCCGCTCGATCATTTCGTACAAGCAACGCAGCGCGTCGGACAAGGAGCCCAGCTCGTCGATCAATCCTTCCTCCACAGCCGCTTCGCCGTCTAGCACGGTTCCAATATCGGTTACCAGTTCGCCGGTATTCATGCAAAGCTCCTCGAACCGCTGGGGTGAAATTCCAGAATTATCCGCTACAAATTTGGTAATTCGCTCCTGCATTTTCTGAAAATAATAAAGCGTCTGCGGTACGCCGATCATCAAACCGTTCATCCGTACCGGATGCAGGGTCATGGAAGCGCTTGGCGCAATGAAAGAACGTTTTGCCGATACCGCCAGCGGTACGCCGATGGAATGGCCGCCCCCCAATACCAGGGAAACGGTCGGCTTGGTCATGCCGGAAACCAATTCGGCCAGCGCCAATCCCGCTTCCACATCGCCGCCTACGGTGTTGAGCAAAATCAGCAGCCCTTCGATATCCGGCGTCTGTTCCACCGCCACCAATTGGGGAATTACGTGTTCGTACTTGGTCGTCTTGTTTTGCGAAGCCAACGCATAATGGCCCTCGATTTGGCCGATGATCGTCAGGCAGTGGATGACATGCTTTCCCTTCGCCGTAATAGAACCCGTTTCCTTAATTTGGTCGTTTTCCTCTTTCGACGGGGTTGTATCCTGTTCCTGCTGATCTTGGTTCTCCTCGCTGCCATTTGGGTTCATGTTTTCCTGGTTGTTCACGGGAAATCCTCCTTTTCGTTTGCCATGATTAGCATTTCCCGCATCCCAATCCATTCATACATATTTAGTTTATTATAACATTAGAATCGTGTAAGGGCAACAGCAACCCTGCAATTCCCATCGCATCAAACCTTGGTGAAAAGATTGACAATGTAGGCTTTTTCCCTCATAATAATAAGTTGTCAGATTGATGTGACCACAGAGTATAAGCTAGGGGGAATTCAAATGGGCGATACCATCGCGCAAAAAATTATCAAAGCGCATCTGATCAGCGGACAGCCGGCAGACGGAAAAATTCCGGCGGGCACCGACATTGGGCTGCGGATCGACCAGACGCTGACCCAGGACGCAACCGGAACCATGGCTTACCTGGAATTTGAAGCGATGGGCGTGCCCCGCGTAAAAACGGAGCGCTCGGTCGCTTATATCGACCATAACACCCTGCAAACCGGCTTTGAAAACGCCGACGACCACCGCTTTATTCAGTCTATTGCGAAAAAACATGGTATTTACTATTCCCGCCCCGGCAACGGCATCTGCCACCAGGTCCACTTGGAACGGTTTGGTATTCCCGGCAAGACCCTGATCGGCTCCGACAGCCATACCCCCACCGGCGGCGGCATCGGTATGCTGGCCATGGGCGCCGGCGGGCTGGACGTGGCGGTAGCCATGGGCGGCGGCGCTTATTATATCAATATGCCGAAAATGGTTCAAATCAATTTGCGCGGCAGGCTGCGCCCCTGGGTTTCCGCCAAAGACATTATTCTCGAGGTGCTGCGCA
>CABQAC010000099.1 GCA_902462035.1 uncultured Eubacteriales bacterium | reverse complement strand
CGCTTTTGCAAGAATTTGTTTAGCGGCAGCAGAATGTGTCGCACTCGGTCTGTTCACAGCAGCAGGCGCCGTTACCGCCGACCTGCACGCAATCCGCGTCGCATTTGCCGTGTTCGTTGTACTTGCAGTTGTGCGCTTCGCAGCGGATGTCCAGCTTTTGGTCCGGCACGTCGTAACGGACAACGTTGGTGGCCGCTTGCTGCTTATCCTGGAAAGAGGCGCAGCAGGTCGCATCGCAATGGTGCGCATTTTGGCCCGCAACATGGATTTCCGGGCGGCAGCAATGATTTGCGGCGTTGCTGGCGCAGGAGGTAACGTTACATTGGAGTTCGGTCATTTTTCTCATCCTTTCCGTTTGGTTCTCCTTTATCATTTGCCGATGGCGCAGTTTTATGCGGACCGCATGGGGCAGAACGTGAATTTTGCCGCGATGGAACTTGCATTCCGCCCGGTGGGATGATATAATAACAAGTAATCATTTTGAGAAATAATCGAAGGAAGGGACTCCTGATGCAGGACATCAAAATCGAATTGACCAAACATCCGAAGCAAAAGCCGCAGGATGAAACCAAACTGGGATTTGGGCAGTATTTTACCGATCATATGTTCATTATGAACTATGACGAAGGCCAGGGGTGGCACGACGCCCGTATCGTACCCTATGGCCCCATTCCGCTGGACCCGGCTGCTATGTGCCTGCATTACGGCCAGGAGGTTTTCGAGGGGATGAAGGCTTACCGCGCGGCGGACGGCAGAATCCTTTTGTTCCGCCCGGACCGCAATATGGCCAGGCTGAATGTTTCCAACGAACGTCTTTGCATCCCGCTGATCGACGAAGCGCTGGGTGTCCAGGCGGTCAAGGAACTGGTTAAGGTAGATCAGGACTGGATTCCCACGGCAGAGGGGACTTCCTTGTACATCCGGCCCTTCATCTTTGCGGTGGATCCGCACGTGGGCGTGCATCCGGCCCATCACCTGATGTTTGTAATCATTCTTTCCCCGGTGGGCGCCTATTATCCCGAGGGCCTGAACCCGGTAAAAATTTACGTGGAAGAAAACTATGTCCGCGCGGTTCGCGGCGGTATGGGCTTTACCAAGACCGCGGGCAACTACGCTGCGTCGCTAAAGGCGCAGGATGAAGCCGAAAAGCAAAATTATACCCAGGTGCTTTGGCTGGACGGCGTGGAACGGAAATACATCGAAGAAGTGGGCACAATGAACGTTTTCTTCGTGATCGATGACGAAATCGTAACGCCTTCGCTGCAGGGTTCAATCCTGTCGGGTATCACGCGGATGTCCAGCATCGAACTGCTGCGGTCGTGGGGTTACCGCGTTACCGAACGCCAGCTTTCCATTCAGGAAGTGGCGGACGCCGCCAAGGCCGGCCGCCTGAAGGAAGCGTTCGGCACCGGCACTGCGGCGGTTATTTCCCCCATCGGCGAATTGAAGTGGGGCGATCACAAGATGATCATCAACAACGGCCAGATCGGTCCCATTTCCGGCAAGTTATACGATCAGCTGACCGGTATCCAGTGGGGCAAGGTGGAGGACAAAATGAACTGGACGGTGGAAGTCCGGTAACCGATATCCATTTGAACGGGCGGACTCCTTTGGGAGCCGCCCGTTTTATGTGATCTGATAAAACCGCATTTTACAACGAGACAAAGGAGGGAAAGGCTGGTATGCGGGAGATCGCCATTTGCGTTCCGCCCTCCTGGGACGGTGTGATGGCCAAACGGTTTTTGCGTGGTTACTGCGGCCTGAGTTACCGGCTGATGGTGTCGCTCAAATCGCAGCCCGGCGGCATTACCATGGATGGCAGGCTGCTGCGGGTCATCGACCCGGTCTATGGCGGAAAAACCGTGGTGCTGCGCCTGCCGGACGACAGCAGCGCCCCGGTTCCGGTGGCGCTGCCCTTTCACGTCTGCTACGAGGACGCGGATTTGCTGGTGGCGGATAAACCTCCTTTTATGCCGGTTCATCCGACCCATGACCACCAGCGGGATACCTTGGCCAACGCTGTGGCGGCTTATTTGGCGGCGAAAGGGGAGGCTTGCGCCTTCCGGTCGGTTTACCGGCTGGACCGGGATACGTCCGGGCTTGTAGTCGTTGCCAAAAACGCCTATGCGGCTTCCCGGCTGAACCGGCGGGTGGAAAAGACTTATTTTGCGGTGGCCCAGGGGATCCTTTGCGGCAGCGGCTGTATCGACGCGCCGCTGCACCGCAAAGAAGGCCACGGCATTCAGCAGGAGGCTGGGGGGTATGGCGTATGCGCCGTCACCCATTGGGAAGCGCTGGGCGCTGGAACGGGCCATACCCTGCTGCGCCTTTGGCTGGAAACCGGCAGGACCCATCAAATCCGTGTTCATTGCGCGTCCTTGCGCCATCCGCTGGCGGGCGATGACATGTACGGCGGTTCCCGGGAAAAAATCGGCCGGCAGGCGCTTCACTGCGGCTATGCCCGCCTGGTGCACCCGGTATCGGGTGCGGTGCTGTCTTTTTTCAGCCCCTTGCCGGCGGATATCGTAACCCTGTTGGCAGGCTGCCGCATTCCTGTGCCTCGGGAATGCGCGGCGGCTGGGTTCGAAATAAATTAAAAATGAAAAGAAAAATTATTTCCGCACCGGAGAAAGGACGGGTAAAAAAATGAAACGGATTGCGAGTTTTTGCGTAGACCATACAAAGCTGGAACCTGGCATTTATCTTTCCAGGGTGGACGGGGATGTGACAACATACGACATGCGATTTTGCGTTCCCAACCAGCCGCCCTTTTTAGAGAATGCCCCCATTCATACCCTGGAACACCTATTTGCCACCTTGGCGCGCAATTCCAGCTATGCGGACCAAGTGATCTATTTTGGCCCCATGGGGTGCCGTACCGGCTTTTATTTTTTAACGCGGGGCCTGTCCCACGGTCAAGCCATTGCGCTGATCCGCCAAATCATTGGGCAAATCGCCGCTTTTGACGGAGAAATCCCCGGTTGTTCCGCTGTGGAGTGCGGCAACTACCTGGATCACGATCTGAAGGGGGCAAAAACGGCCGCAAAGCAATATCTTGCTGTGATTGAAAATTGGACCGAGGAGCAGCTGGCGTACCGTGTTTAAGGTTTGTAGAAACAGCTGTTTTCCTGGCAGATCGCACCATTTCATATAAAATTTACATTTTAGGGTTGCAAACTTGTCACATTCTCGGTATAATAACACCAGAAGTTACAAGTTTGTAACCTGTTTTGGTAAAGGAGGAATGGATAGGCGATGCAGCGCAAAACGGCCCAGCAGAGCGAACAGACCTCGAAGAAGATCAAACATCTGAACGGCAAAAAATTCTGTCATCAGATTTATGCTTATCTATATATTGTCGGCGTACAGACCGTCCGAATCTTTAAAAAATGTAACCGGAAGCTCAAACGCTTTTTCCGCCCGGCAGTCAAGCTTTGCCGGCAGTTCTTCCATTGGTGCGTCGGCAAACGAGTGGAGGAGGCCAAGGCGGAATACCGCCGGATCCGCGACGGCCTGCGCGACGGTCGGCGGAAGATTGCGTTGGCGCGCCGCAAGGGAACACGCCACGCGTTTGTAGAATCCTGTAAGATATTTTGGACAGGCCTTTGGCACCATAAAAAAGTGTTTGCCACCGTGGTTAACATTGCCGCGCCCGTGGCGGGCATTGTTGTTCTGTGCGTGACCATCCATCATTGGGCCAATGTCAATTTTGCTTTAAAGCTGGAATACGGCGGGGAATATATCGGCTATGTCCAGAACGAAAGTGTTTACGACGAAGCGACCAATTTGGTGACCGGCCGCGTGGTAGGCGACGTTACTCAACTGAACAGTACGGCTGTACCGGTGTTCACCTTGGCGATGGTGGATTCGGAAAAATATGTTTCCGCCAGCAATGTGTGCGATAAAATTATCGAAACCTCCAGCGGCGTGATCGAGGAAGCCACCGGCTTGTATGTCGATGGATCTTTTGTGGCTTCCGTGAAAAGCGCGACGGATTTAAAATTTATTTTGCAAAGCATACTAAACGAGAGCAAGCGCGAAAACGAGAATGCGGAAGTGGCTTTTGCCCGCAACGTGCAGTTGGTGCAGGGTCTCTATCCGTTGGAATCGGTCATCACGGCGGAAGAAATGAAGAACGTGCTTACGATGAAAACAGATTCGGAGCAATTTTATACGGTCAAGGTGGGTGACTCCCCCCTGGGAATTGCGGCGATGTGCGGCATGAGCTATTCCGAACTGGTCAACCTGAATCCCCAGATGAATCCTAACCTGATCAAAGAAGGCGAGACGCTACGGATTTCCGCCGCTTCTTCCTTTTTAACCGTCAGTGTTGTCAAGGAAGAAACGTATACCAAGGCGGTGCCTTACGAGACGGTAAAAGAGCAGACAGATAAACTGTATGTGGGCAAATCCCAGGTTTCGGTCAAAGGCGTGAATGGCGAAATTCAGTATGTGGATAAGGTTAAATACGTGGACGGGGTGGAAGTGTCCCGCGAAAACGTCAGTACTATTACCCTAAAAGAAGCCGTACAGGAAAAAGTTTTGGTGGGCACAAAAAAGCAGCAGGTTTACCGGCCCAGCGGCGGTTCCACCGTTATTACCAATTCCACGCAGCCTTCTACGGGGCAATACCGGTGCCCGGTGCCGAATAACATTGGTATTAGCCAGTATTACGGCTATTATAAGGGGCATCTCCACAGGGCGGTGGATTATATGGCTCCCCTGGGGAGCAGTGTTGTAGCGGCGGATGCGGGCCGGGTGATCAGCGCGGGCTGGGACGCTGGCTATGGCTGGAATATGAAAATTCTGCACGACAACGGCCAAGTTACCTTCTATGCCCACTGTAATTCCCTTGTGGTGGGGGTTGGTTCCACTGTTTCCAAGGGGCAGTTGATTGCCCGCGTGGGCAAAACCGGATATTGGGCGACTGGCTGCCATCTGCATTTCGAGATTCAAATTAACGGCCAGCGGGTCAATCCCCTGAACTATGTCAAGTAAGCCAATACGGAAAAGGCAGTTCCCGTGTGGAGCTGCCTTTTCTTTTTGCCTCTCGGTTGCTTTTTTTCGTTCGCGCCTAACCTTACTTATTTAAAAGGGCTTTCCACCAATAGTAGCTGGTGGTATAATAAGCACGAAACAGCGGGGTTAAATAGGCCTGCGCTTGTGACTTCTGGTAGAAACCGCCTAAAATTGCTTATGCAACAATTAAAGGTCCTATGTCATGGTATCAATGGTATTACGATGTTGCGTATTTTAGTAAGGAGGAATTGCTTGTGTCATCGCAGAACAAGAAATACCCGGCGGAAATTAATTATTCCCAGCCCCTGGATGATTTGAACCGATATGTGAAGCTGGCGGCCGAATTCGGATACCAGGGCGAAGCAGAGGAAACGGTCAGGCAGTTTTACGAGTTTGTCGGCCAGCAGGTGGACCGGATGGATACGCTGGTGCGAAACGCCTTGCCGGATCCGGAGGAGCCGGAAACGCTGGAAGAAATCAGAGCCCACCGGCCCCAGGGGGAGCGCCGGCTGTGTGCGGCGTTGCCCGCCGATTACCGGGAACGTTGGCTGGGGTCCTTTTTGGGCCGCGGTGCTGGTTGTACTTTGGGCGCAGCTTTGGAATTTTGTGAAGTGGACGAAATGGAAAAATGGGCCGCTTATTTCGGTGACGAATATCCGTTGCGGGATTATTGGTCGCGGGTTAAAAATCCCTATACCGATCGGTATATTGTCGGAAAGCGGGAGGATTTGACCCGTAACCATATGAAGGCCATCCCAGTGGACGACGATATGGCTTATACCCTTGTAGGCCTGTTGACGCTAGAACAATACGGCCCAAACTTTACCCAGGAACAGATGTTGAAGGTATGGGAGGAACGGCTGCCGCTTACCGGGGAAAACGGCAGCTTCGGAATCTATTGGGGAGAACGCCAGATGATGCTGAACCGGCTGGCGGGCCTTCCGGCAGACCAGGCGGGGTTTGTGAAAAACCCCAATGTTCAGTCGGTGGCAGCCTGGACCCGGGCAGATACCTGGGGATATGTGGCGCCCGGATGGCCGGAAAAAGCGGCGGAATTGGCATTTCGGGATGCTTCCACCAACCACCGGCGCAACGGAGTGTACGGCGAAATGTTTATGGCTGCCGCCGTCGCCGCGGCGTTTGCGGTGGATGACCCGGTCGAGGCGCTCAGAATCGCGCTGCAGGAAATCCCCGCCAACTGCCAGTTTGCCCAGGGCGTTCAGTGGGCGCTCGAGGTCGGCGGAGAGGTGACCGGGTACAGGCAAGCAGCTCAGATGGTGCGCAAACGTTACGACGGCATGTTTAAGGGCCATGCGGTCAATAACGGGCTATTCGTCGTATTGGGCATTCTGATCGGCCAAAAGGACTTTACCAAAGTTATCGGCGAGACCATTGCCATGGGGTACGACAACGACTGTACTGGCGCTACTGCGGGCAGCATTGTCGGCGCCGTGGTGGGCAAGCGGGGAATTCCCGCCCATTGGTACCAGCCCTTCCAGAACAGGATGCACTCTTACCTAAAGGGCTGCCCGGAATACCTGGATGTGAATGAATTGGCACTCCGGTATGAAAAACAGGCAAAAATTATCTTAAAATAAAGCTCAAAAGGGGCGCAACGGTTATGTTGCGCCCCTTTTTTTGTTTTAAAGTACGTTTAAACGGACAGATAGGGACTCTGAAAAACCGCAACTGCTCTCTTTTGCTGATGTAAAAAAATAACGAAATTTGAAATTCATTTCTTTTGGATCGTGTGCAAAATCAGTGATGCAACTGGACATACTGTTTTTAGATAAAAAGCACGCGGCCGGCTAGACAAACAGGAAGAATGTGGAGCGCGCCGCTGGAAAATACTCTTTGCTTTTTCCCAACAGAATGGTATAATAAAAATGCAAAACATAAAAGGAGTGTTCCGCTTGGATAAATTCATCATCAACGGCGGTCACAGGTTAACGGGAGAAGTTACAATCAGCGGCGCCAAAAATGCGGCGGTTGCAATCATCCCGGCGGCAATTTTAGCCGACGGTGTCTGCCGGATTGAAAATATACCGAATATCAGCGATGTTTCGATCATGACACGTATCCTGTTTGACCTGGGTGTCCACATTAAAATGATCAACCATTCCACGTTGGAAATCGATACCCGCCACATTATGCAGCCGGTGTCCGTCTGTGATTTGATGCGTCACATGCGTGCTTCTTATTATTTGCTGGGCGCGTTGCTGGGCCGGTTTGGCTGGGCCAAGGTTTCTCTGCCGGGCGGCTGCGATTTAGGGGTCCGCCCCATTGACCAGCACTTGAAGGGATTTGGCTGCCTGGGCGCGGTGTCGTCCATTAAGGACGGCATGGTGGATGTTCGGGCCGAGGAGTTGACCGGCAGCCAGGTGTATTTGGATGTGGTATCGGTTGGGGCAACCATCAATATCATGTTGGCGGCCACCAAAGCGAAGGGGATGACGGTGATCGAAAATGCCGCCAAGGAGCCTCACATTGTGGACCTGGCCAACTTCCTAAACTCCATGGGCGCCGACATCCGCG
>CABQAC010000098.1 GCA_902462035.1 uncultured Eubacteriales bacterium | reverse complement strand
CCTATGGTAGTTGGCAAGGCTTTTCAAAGACAGGGAATCGGAACCCGGCTTTGTGCGGAACTGGAGCGGACACTGCGGCGAAAAGGGTGTCTGACCGTTTACCTGGGCAGCGATGATGAAAATGGAAGCACCACGCTGGCGGATTCCAATTTGTTTCAGGATACGTTTGAAAAAATAAAGAACATTCAAAACCTGAAGGGGCATCCTTATACATTTTATCAGAAGGTGGGGTACCAAATTGTCGGCGTGATCCCCAACGCCAACGGAATCGGCAAGCCGGATATTTGGCTTGCAAAAAGCCTGATTCCGCCGGTACAATAAAAAACGGCAGAACGAATCTATCATTCGTTCTGCCGTTTTTTGCGGCACCGTAAGGGCGCGGCCCGGGCGTTTTGTCACAGTTCCTTCAGCTGGGCCATAACGGAACGGACTTTATGCTGCGGAACATAACTCCGTGCAAATTCCAACACATTTTGCAGCGTCATATTTTCAGCAAAGGAAAGAAGGGGGCTGTTCATCACATCCGGAAACTCCCTGCGGAGCAGGGCGCGGGCCTTGGGATTGGCAAGCAATTCTCGCATGGTAATCTGGTTGTTTTTCAAATTCATGGCATAACCTCCCCTACAGGATATGCGGGAAGAAAAGAAAGGGAACAAAACCGGAAACCGGCGGCAGAGAGGAGCATTTTCCAGAATAAAACATATGATGAAGGTAAAAAGTGGCGGTAGGATTGCGGGAACCCACACGCAAGAACGGGAGGGGAAGAAAGATGCTGGAAGGGATCATCGCGATTGGAATCATGCTGTTGGTGGTTGTCGGGCTGGTCCGGTGGGAGGCCAGCGCGATAGATCAGGACGAGGATTCGTAATACCGTTACAAAAAATACGCGGCAATTTTTATGCCGCGTATTTTTTTTATGGCGGAATCCGGATATAATGAATCGGAGGTGTTGCAAATGCAGAGAAAAGACAAAACGGCCCGCATCGCGTGCATCGCTGTTATGATTGTTTTTTTATTGACCAATTTAGCGGTGGGTATCTATTATTTGCTGCAAGGCGTGGCATACAGCTATGTATTGGCCTTTTCCGCGCTGCTGCTTCCGTTGGTGCTGACAGGGCTATACCGGCTGCTGCGTTATCGGCGCGTTTACCAGCTGGATATTTTAATTTATGCGTTTTTTCTTGCGCTTTATACGGTTGGGCTTTCCATGTACGGTTACCACCGCATTCCGCTATACGATAAATTTGCCCATACTTTTGCCGGTGTGTTCACCAGCATCCTGGCCCTGATCCTGTTTTACGTCCTAAAGCCAAAAAAGGAGATTGAAAAAAGCGACTTTCCGCTGGTCTGCGTGTTTACGCTGTCGGTATCGGTTGCGGTAGCCGGTGTTTGGGAGATCGCGGAGTTTATCATCAGCTTGATTTTTGGAACCGACCCGCAGAACGTGCAGGGCACCGGCGTGGGAGATACCATGTGGGACATCATTGTTTGCACCGCGGGGGCTCTGGTCATGCTGATTCCCTATGCTTTTTATTACCAAAAGGGGAAACGCGATTTATTCATGAAGTCCTTTGAACTGATGTTCGAACGGAATATCAAACCTTCAAAAAACTAGGAAAACATTGCTACGCCTAAGGCGTTCGCCGGGTGCGAACACTATTGGCGAGGTGAAGAATGATGTATGACAGCAGCTTTCAGAAGCTGGGATTATCCGATTTACTGGACCAGGATTTAACCAGTTATGAATATTTTCACGCGCTGCCTCGCGCATTGCAGCAGGAAATCGAGCGCAGGGACCTGGGATCGTTTGAGGATATGCAGGCTTTTGTGGCCGAACACCGCGCCGCCGGCTTGCTTTAACAATGTAAAGGTAGACAGCTTTACGCTTTCTCGCATGCCTCCGGCACCAAAAAAAGGGCCGGAGGCGTTTTTTGTGTGCGCCGTTATTTTTTTCTTGCGCGCGGTTTTGTCGTGGTTTATAATGCAACCAAACAGCAGATGGAATAAACGGCGTTTATGGCGCGGAAAGAACAGGTGGGATTTGCGTTGAGGTTGCTTTTGGCCGAGGATGAGCGCGAGCTTTCTAACGCTGTTGCCGCTGTGCTGCGGCACAACCATTACTCGGTGGATACGGTCTATCATGGCGAAGATGCCTTGGATTATGGCAGGAGCGGCAATTATGACGGAGTGATTTTAGATATTATGATGCCCCGGCGCGATGGCCTGCAGGTGCTGCAAAAGCTGCGTGAGGAAGGGATTGAAACCCCGGTGCTGCTGCTGACCGCAAAATCCCAGATTGAGGACCGGATTGCTGGTTTGAACGCGGGGGCGGACGATTATTTGCCCAAGCCCTTTGACATGGGGGAACTGCTTGCCAGGGTTCGGGCAATGACCCGCCGGAAAGTTGGCTATATGCCCGACCTGCTTTGCATGGGGAATTTATCGCTGGACCGGGGAACCTTCACCGTTATGGTGGACGGCGGCGGCAGCAGCCGGCTTGGCAACAAGGAATTTCAGATCTTAGAAATGCTCTTGCGTTATCCCGGCCAGCTGATATCGGCAGACCAATTCATGGAACGGATTTGGGGCTATGACGCGGAGACGGAAAACAGCGTGGTTTGGGTATATCTTTCCAACTTGCGAAAAAAACTTGCGTCCTTGGGCGCCGACGTGGAACTTCGCGCCATCCGCGGTGTTGGATATCAGTTAAGGGAAAAGACAAAACAGTAGCCGTTCCGTAAACGCGTTTTACTCCCAGCGGTGGCGCTGGTTTGACCGGGCCGGTGGGGGAATTTCCGCCGGCAAAGGCGAAAGGACGGACAAAAACATGTTACAAAAGCTGCGCCGCAAATTTGTTTGGATCGCGATGGGGTCCTTGCTTTTGGTCATGCTGGTGATTGTCGGCTCCATCAATTGGATCAACATCAGCCAGATGAACCAGCGCGCCGACGGTTTGCTGAATATTCTGTCGGATAACGGCGGCAAATTCCCCGACCAGTTGGATATGGCGGAGGGGGGGAAGCCGCCCAAACCGAACCCCGGGCAGCATTTTCAGATGAATGCGGAAACGCGGTTCGAAACGCGTTATTTTACCGTTACGGCGGATGCAGTGCTGAACGTGACCCAAATCGATACCAGCCATATCGCCGCGGTTTCCTCCAGCGAGGCCCTTGCTTATGGCCGGGAAGTGCTCCAAAGCGGCAAAGCGAGCGGCTACAGCGGCGTGTATAAATATCTGGTGACCGATTTTAAAGGCGGTAGATTGATTGTTTTTGTGGACTGTAGAAACCAATTGCAGATGGCGGGGAATTTTTTGCTGCTCTCCTGCGGGGTAGCGGGGGTCAGCTTGCTGGCGGTATTGGTGCTGATCTCGTTTTTTTCACGCAAAGCGTTCCGTCCGGCGGTGGAAAGCATGGAAAAGCAGCGCCGGTTTATCACAGACGCGGGGCACGAGATTAAAACGCCCCTGGCGATTATTTCCGCCAACGCCGAGGTTCTGGAGATGACCGGCGGGCCCAGCGAATGGACGCAGAGCATCCGCAACCAGACCAAGCGCCTGGACGGCCTGGTACAGGATTTACTGGCATTGACCCGGATGGAGGAGGAAGGGGTTCGTCAGACCTTTACGATTTTTTCCGCCAGCGAAGCGGTGATCGATACAGCCTCCCCTTTCCGTGCCGTGGCGGAAGCGCGTGGCAAGCATTTTAAGTTGGAGGTTCAGCCCAGCCTGACCTTGTTGGGGGAAGAGACCTCCTTCCGGCGTCTGGTATCCATCCTGACCGATAATGCGGTCAAGTACGCGGACGACGGCGGTTTCGTTACGGTTTTGCTCTCGCGCAGCGGCAAAGGGCTGCGGCTGGAGGTCAGGAATACCTGCGCGAAACCGCCGGACGGGGATTTAAACCGGTTGTTCGGCCGGTTTTACCGCGCGGACAGTTCCCGTTCCCGGGAGACAGGCGGCTATGGCATCGGTCTTTCTATCGCACAGGCGGTGGTACTGGCCCATAAAGGCAAAATTTCCGCCGGGTGGGACGCGGAAAATGGAATCCGTTTTATTGCGGTGTTTTGATCGTTCCGATCGGGGCGGACCGGCAGAATTGCTGGCCCGCCCCGATTTGTATTTTTTTAAGGTTCCTTTTAGGAAGGGGCGGTAGAATAGAACGAAACAAAACGGGCGCGGCCCGATGATAGGAGGCTATGATGGGGATTTATCAAGAAAATTTTCAGCGTTACGAAATAAAATATTTGCTGACCGATGAACAGGTTTGCCGGTTTTGGGCGGTTGCCAAGGACCGGCTGGCGCCGGACCATTACGCGGACAGTACCGTGCGCAGCATTTACTTCGATACGCCGGACTACCGCATGATCCGCCGGTCCCTGGAAAGACCCGTTTATAAGGAAAAGCTGCGGCTGCGCAGCTACGAGGCGCCCGGCCCGGAAAGCCCGGTGTTCGTTGAACTGAAAAAGAAGTTTGGCGGCATTGTCTATAAAAGGCGTACCGAGCGTCCGCTGGCCACGGCGCTTGCGTGGCTTTGCAACCAGAACGGCCTGGCGGAAATGAGCCAGATCGAAAAGGAAATTGCATATGCCATACACTTTTATCCCGCGCTGGCGCCCGCCATGCTGATCACCAGTGAACGCAAGGCGTGGGTTGGGATTCAGGACCCCGGCCTTCGGATTACCTTTGACCGCCGGATCCTTTGGCGGCAGGAAGATTTGTCGCTGGATCGGGGTGTGGGGGGCAATGCGCTTCTGCCGGCGGGGACGCAGCTGATGGAAATTAAAGCGCCGGGCGCGCTGCCGGTTTGGCTGCCGCGCATCCTGTATGCCATAAATGGATACCCGACTAGTTTTTCAAAATACGGCAACGCTTACCGCGTTATGATGCAGCAGCGGCTTCGCGTGAAAAGGGGGGATATTTGTGCTTGACCAGTTGTTCGGCAGTGTTTTGACCACCACAGCCACCGGTACCATCAGCATCGGCGGGTATTTGCTATGTACCCTGTGTTCGCTGGTGCTGGGCGCGGTCATTTCTTTATCGCAGCTGTACCGCAACCGCAGCAGCAAAAGCTTTGCCGTTACCCTGGCTCTGCTGCCCGCAATCGTTCAAATGGTTATTATGCTGGTCAACGGCAATTTGGGCGCGGGAGTCGCAGTCATGGGCGCGTTTAGCCTGGTGCGGTTCCGTTCGGTACCCGGCACCGCCCGGGAGATCGGCAGCCTTTTCCTCGCGATGGCGGTAGGGCTTGCCACGGGAATGGGCTACCTTGCCATTGCCGCGGTGTTTGTTTTGATTGTCGTGCTGATGGGACTGCTGTATACCGTCACCCGGTTTGGGGAGCAAAAGCGGGAAGAAAAACAGTTGAAGATCACCATTCCCGAAGGATTGGATTATAGCGGCGTCTTTGACGATTTGTTCGAGCGATTTACAGAAAAGTGGGAGCTGGTCCAAGTGCGCACCATCCATATGGGCAGCTTGTACCGGCTGGATTACCGGGTGGTGCTGAAGGACAAAGGAACAGAAAAACAATTCTTGGATGAAATCCGCTGCAGGAACGGCAATTTAGAAATCGTCTGCGGCAGGATCCCCTGTGAAGGAGAGGCGCTATGAGACAACAAGACAAAGCGCGGCGATACGGAATCGCGGCGGTTTTAATCGCCGCTGCGCTTGTCGCGGCGACGGTTGCGGGTTGCGGCCAGCCTGACGGGACATCCAGCAATTTCTCGCCCGGCGCGTCAACCGTATCGGGAAGCAACGCCGCCACCACGCAAACCGATATCGACATCACCTTCAGCGCCCGGGATTTGGATGTGGGATACGAGGAAACCACCGCCACCAAGATTACTCTGTCGTCCGGTGGAATTGCGGTCAACGGCAGCGGGGCCGATGCCCAGGGACAGGTGATTACCATTCGTTCCGCGGGGACTTACGTGCTGTCCGGATCTTTGGATGACGGGCAAGTTATTGTGGAGGCGGGGGAGGATGATAAGGTTCAGCTGGTGCTCAACGGCATTTCGGTTCATTGCGAAACAAATGCGGCGCTGCTGGTCCGCAGCGCGGACAAGGTATTCCTGACCTTGGCGGAAGGCTCGGAGAACACCCTGGATGACGGCTTGGCATATCAGCTTTCCGATGCCGATGGCAACGTGGATGCTACAATCTTCAGCCGGGCGGACCTGACCATCAACGGCAGCGGCGGACTGACGGTTACCGGAAACTATAAACACGGCATCGTTTCGAAAGACGATTTGGTCGTCTCCGGCGGAACCATCGAAATCACGGCGCAGGGGCAAGGCATGAATGGAAAAGACTGCGTAAAAATTTCGGGGGGGAGCTTCCGCATACAATCTCAGGGGGACGGGATTCAATCGGATAACAGCGAAGACAGCGGCCGCGGGTTTGTTTATATCAGCGGCGGAACATTCGCCATTGACGCCCAGGGCGATGCCGTTCAGGCGGAAACGGTGCTCCGGATTGACGGCGGCGGCTTTACCCTGACGACCGGCGGCGGCAGCGGCAGCGCGGCGGTAAAAAAGTCGGACGGCGGTATGGGCGGGCGGCCCGGCGGACAGCAGATTCCGGCAACTGGAACATCCGATACAGAACCTAGCGCGAAGGGACTCAAATCGGGCAGCGAATTGGTGATTAATAACGGCTCCTTTACCATCGATACTGTGGACGACGCGCTGCATACCAGCGGCTCCATGAAAGTCACGGCCGGCGATTTCCAAATTTCCACCGGGGATGACGGTTTGCACGCGGACAACGATCTTTCCATCGTCGGCGGAACCATAACCATTGCCAAGTGTTACGAGGGAATCGAAGGAAAGAAGATTTCCATCAGCGGCGGCGTTATCCGTTTAACCGCCAGCGACGACGGCATCAACGCGGCCGACGGCAGCGGCGCGGCTATGGGCGGTATGGGGACTGGCAGGGCGGATATTTTGCTTCATATTTCAGGCGGGGACATTACCATTAGCGCCGGCGGCGACGGGCTGGATTCCAACGGCAGCATCGTCGTGGACGGCGGCAGTATCTGGATCAACGGTCCCACCGGCAACGGGGACGGCGCCATTGATTATGACGGGTCGGCAGCCATAAACGGCGGTACCGTTGTTGCAGTAGGAAGCAGCGGGATGGCCCAGGGGTTTGGGGAAAGTTCCGCCCAATGTTCCATTTTTTATCAGTTTTCCGCCGCTGTCCCGGCGGGAACCGCGGTGACGCTGACCGACAGCCAGGGCCGTTTGATCCTGACCTTTACGCCGGAAAAAGCGTACCAATCGGTGGTGCTCAGCGCGCCGGAATTGGCGGTCGGCCAAACCTACCGGCTAACAGCAGGAAGCCAGAGCGCGGACTTGACCGTGTCTTCCGTCGTGACTTCCAACGGCGGCGGGATGGGCGGCAGGCCAGGCGGCAACAACGGAATGGGAGGCAATGGCGCAGCACCGCCCGGTAACCGGAAGAATGGGCAGAACGCCTTATAATAAAATAGAACAAAAGGAGCGGGGACGCATTTGCGTCCCCGCTCCTTTTGTTGGTTATAACCGCACGCATTATGGCTCGTTCGGCGTTTCCAGCCTGTTGGAAATACGGTAGC
>CABQAC010000097.1 GCA_902462035.1 uncultured Eubacteriales bacterium | reverse complement strand
ACCAGCCAGTTGTGCCGCCTGCCGGATATTGCCCTCCACATCCGACGCAATGACATTAAGCATGGATTGGACAGCAATGGGAGAGTCCCCGCCAACGGAGACTCCCCCAATCTGAATTTTTTTTGTTTTTCTTCGCTGTATCATCGTACGTTACCCCCTATCAGGTTTACGATGTCGTTGAACGTCACCACGACCATAATACCGATCAGCAGTATAAAGCCAGCGGCGTGGACCCACCCCTCGTACTTGGGGTTAATCGGTTTCCGGCGTATTGCCTCCACCAGTAAAAACAACAGGCGCCCGCCATCCAACGCCGGGATGGGCAATAAATTGAACACGCCCAGGTTGACCGTAATCAAGGCCATAATCCAAAGCACGTTCATCAGCGATTCCATAAAATTGGCGCCTTGGGTCGCCGCCTCGCCAATAACCCCGGCCGTTCCAACAGGGCCGGACAGCGCGTCGATGCCATAACGCCCGGTCACCAAATCCACAAGGCTTCCCCAAACCAGCCGCACGATGGACACGGTATTTTTGGCGGACTGATCGATAACGGTAAAGAAGTTTTTCTCGATGCTCTGCACCAAAAAGGCGTATTGCTTATCCTCCGGCCCTACATCGGAAAAATTCACCGTAACTTGGTCCACGATAACCTTTTCACCGTTCCTGTTTACCACAAAGGACATCGGCTCGCTCGCGTAACGGGATACCGCGTAATTAAAATCCGAGTCGGTATAAATTCGGTAGCCGTTGATGGAAACGATCTGGTCCCCTTTTTCAAAGGCCATCCCCTCCTGGGTGTGGATCGCTTTCCCCACATCCGCCACCGTAGTCGATTTAAACGAATCGCTTTGGGAAGTCAGTATAATCATAATGAGGAAACCGAGGATCACGTTCATTACCGCACCCGCGACTACGATGATCATCCGCTGCCATACTTTTTTCCGATTGAAAGCGCGGTCGTCCTCGCTGTCCTCGTCTTCGCCTTCCATGGCGCAGAAACCGCCGATGGGAAAAGCGCGCAAGGCATATTTGGTCTCGCCCTTCCCAAAATGGAACACGGTGGGACCCATGCCCAAGGCAAATTCGTTGACCTTCACTTTAAACAGCTTGGCAGCCAGAAAATGCCCGAGCTCATGGATGAAAATAATCACACCAAACAATAAAATGGCAATAAGGATGGTCAAAACCGTCTTGATACCGATCACCTCGTTAACAGGATGGGGTCATCGCGCTCTTTCGCGCACAAACAAACGGGCGGCACGGTCCGCCTCCAGGATATCTTCCACAAAGCCGGCGTTTCCCACCGGCTGCCGTTCCATCGCTTCCGCAGCCAACTGCGCAATCTGCGGAAAAGAGAGTTTCTCCTGCAAAAAAAGGGCCACTGCTTCTTCGTTGGCACCGTTGACCGCGGCCGGCTTCAGCCCCCCCGCCGCGATGGCTCTGCGGCACAAAGGCAAGCAGGGAAACGTTTCATGGTCCGGTTCAAAAAAGGTCAGCCGCCCGCATTTGGCCAAATCGAGCCGTTGCACCGGGCAGGGCACCCGTTCCGGATAAGTCAGCGCGTATTGAATGGGAAGGCGCATGTCCGGCACGCCCATCTGGGCCAGAACCGAATGATCGGAAAATTCGATCATCGAATGGATGACGCTTTCCCGATGCACCACAACATCGATCTTATCTTCCGGCAAACCGAACAGCCAGCTTGCTTCAATCACTTCCAGCCCTTTGTTCATCATCGTCGCCGAATCGATGGTGATTTTAGCTCCCATGGACCAATTGGGGTGGCGCAGCGCTTCACGCGGCGTCACCGCATCCAGTTCTTCGGCCTTTTTCCCAAAAAAAGGGCCGCCGGAAGCCGTCAGTATAACGCGGTCTAGCGCGCGGTTGGGCGGCGAAGCCTGCAAGCACTGGAACACAGCGGAATGTTCGCTGTCCACCGGCAGCAGCGGAAGTCTCCTGCGCCGGGCGGCCTCGGTCACCAACGCGCCGCCTGCCACCAGCGTTTCCTTATTGGCCAGCGCCACCTGTTTGTTGTTTTCCAGCGCCGCCAGCGTGGGGCGCAGGCCGACCATGCCCACCACCGCGTTCACGACCATATCCGCCTGGTCCAGCGACGCGGCTTCCAGCAGGCCGGGCAGCCCCGAAACGACCCGAACCGGCAGATCCGCCACGGCGATTTTGAGCAGAGATGCCGCTTCTTCGTCGTAAACGGCGGCCACCACCGGCCGAAACCGCCGGATCTGTTCCTCCAGCAGCCGAATGTTTCTCATGGCGGCCAGCGCCACGATACGGTACCCCTGGCATTGCGCGATTTGAAGCGTCTGCGTACCGATGGAGCCCGTCGAACCGAGAACCGACAGATTCCTAATCAATATTATTCACCGATCCATCTGTTTTAGTAGTCATTTCCATAATACCATTTCTATGTGGGGAAGATATGAACAAGCTGTTTCCGGAATATGGACAGAACCCCGTTAAACAGCGCCCATCACAGGCAAAAACTGCACCAGCAGGTAAACCAACGGCGCTACGAAAACCACGCTGTCGAACCGGTCCAGCATGCCGCCGTGGCCAGGGAACACGTTGCCGAAATCTTTAATCTTGTAGCAGCGTTTGATCATGGAGAAGGTCAAATCGCCCGCCACCGAAATGACCGAGCAAAGCGCGGCCACCAAGGCCACCGCCCAATAGGAAACCGAAATTTCCACCGGAGACAGCCATCGCTGGTAAACCGCCACCACCAGCACCATGGCCAAAATGCAAACCGCGATTCCGCCGGCAAAGCCTTCCACCGTCTTTTTGGGGCTGATATCCGGCGCAAGTTTATGCTTGCCAAAAAAGCTGCCGATAAAATACGCGCCGATATCCGACGCCCACGCGCCCACCAAAATCAGCACCACGTAAAACAGGCCGTGCACCTGGCCAATCTCCCAGATATAAATCATGGTGGACAACGCAAACGGCACCAAAAGGGATGTGGTGAACACCACCGAAAGGTCGGCAAACGAAATACCCTGGTGATGGAAGATGGTATGCGTAAACAGAAAGACACAATAAACGAACAAAACCGCCTGAACCACCGGAAACGACGTGGCTCCGGACAGCAGCACCGAAAACGGCACAAACGCCGAAAACGCAACGGCGGCGACAGCGATGGTTTTATATTTGGCAAAGCCGGTGGCAAAAACAATTTCGGAAGCTGAAACTGCGCTGATGATCGCCACCGCGATATAAAACGCCAGCGGCCAATAACAGCTCCAAATAAAAACGCCCAGCAGGAGGGCGATTCCGATTACCCCGGTGATGATTCGTGTTTTCACTGGGAAAACCAGCCCCTTCCGGATTTGACCCGTCAGGGCAAATCCAAGTTTTTTCGGTCCGTCCGCCGGTTAAACACCGCCAAACCGCCGGTTCCTGCCAGCGTAAAGCAGCAGGGCTTCGTCCATTTTGTCCGGCGTAAAATCCGGCCAAAGGATGTCCATAAAGACATATTCCGCATAGGCGGATTGCCACAATAAAAAATTTGACGTCCGGAATTCCCCGCTGGGGCGGATGATCAAGTCCGGATCCGGCTGGCCCGGGCAGTAAAGATGCGCGGCAATGGCCGCTTCATCCACCGCCTCCGGCAGTATCTTCCCGGCGGCCGCCTCTTGCGCCAGCTGCCGGGCCGCACGGGCAATCTCTGCCCTGCCGCCGTAATTCAGGCAGATATTGAGGACCATTCCCGTCTTGTCCGAAGAGACCGATTCGGTCCGCCGGATTAATTCCTGTAATTCCACGGGAAACGCTTGGGTATCGCCCATAAACAGCACCTTGATGTTCTCGTCCAAAAAATCCCGCAGCGCTTCCTCCAAATACTCCATAAACAGCGAGATCAGAGCTCCCACTTCCTCTTGGGGGCGTTTCCAATTTTCTGTGGAAAAGGCATATACCGTCAAATAGCGAATGCCGATAGAACTGCTGTACCGTACAATCCGTTTGAAGTTTTCGGCTCCGGCGCGGTGTCCCAGCCGGCGCGGCATTCCCCGGCGCTTTGCCCAGCGGCCGTTACCATCCATGATGATTCCCACATGGACAGGCAGTTCCACATTTGCAAGGCTTTGCTTTTGTTTCTTTTTTAATCCAAACATCTATCGTCCTTCTTCAACGCAATCCGTTCGACGTCATAAAATCGCCCCTCCAAGGAGGGGCGGCAATTCTTAAATCTCCATAATTTCTTTTTCTTTTTCCGCGTTCAGCTGATCGATTTCCTTGCAGTATTTATCGGTCAAATCCTGGGTCGTCTTTTCCGAACTTTTCAAATCGTCCTCGGTGATTTCTCCGCTCTTTTTCATGGCCTTCAGTTTTTCGATGGCATCCCGGCGAATGGCGCGAACCGCAATTTTCGCTTCCTCGGCATACTTCGAAATATCCTTAACCAACGCGCGGCGGCGTTCCTCGGTCAGGGGCGGAAAGGTAATCCGGATGACCTTTCCGTCGCTTTGGGGGTTGATACCCAAATCGGAAACCTGGACCGCCTTTTCGATGGCGCGGCAAATCGACGCGTCCCAAGGCTGAATGGTCAGGGTGCGCGCCTCGGTCACGGCAACGGCGGCCACCTGGTTAACCGGTGTGGGCGAACCATAATAGTCCACCGTAATTTTATCCAGCACAGCGGGATTCGCGCGTCCTGCGCGGACAGCGCCGTACTCGTGGGCCAGTACCTGGACGGTCTTTTTCATTTTTTCTTCGCTAGCGGCAAAAACCTCTTTCATGGAATAAACCTCCATCTCATCGATTTTGTCATTTTTACGTAAGGCTGGTCAACCGGTCACAACCGTGCCGATATCCCCTTGGAACATCGCTTTGACGATATTATGCGGATCCTCCATGCTAAAGACCAAAATGGGAATGTTATTATCCCGACACATGGAAGCGGCGGTGCTGTCCATCACCTGCAGGCCCTGGCTGAGTACGTCGCCAAACGAAAGGGTGTCGTAACGGACCGCATTGGGGTTCTTTTTGGGGTCGGAATCGTACACGCCGTCCACCATGGTCGCCTTAAGAATGATATCTGCATCGATTTCCGCAGCGCGCAAAGCCGCCGCCGTGTCGGTAGAAAAATAGGGGTTGCCGGTTCCGCAGCCAAAAATAACGATCCTGCCTTTTTCCAAATGGCGTACCGCGCGGTTACGGATATATGGCTCCGCGACCTGCTGCATGGTAATGGCGGTTTGCACCCGGACCGGGCAGCCCAGCTGTTCCAGCGCATCGCACACGCCCAAAGCGTTGATGACCGTCGCCAGCATCCCCATATGGTCCGCACGGGTACGGTCCATCTTGCCGCTGCTGCGGCCGCGCCAGAAGTTGCCCCCGCCCACGACGATGGCGATTTCCACCCCATGGTCGGCGCATTCCTTGATGGCGGCGCAAATTTTTAAAACAGTATCGAAATCCAGACCGGTTTTTTGGTCGCCCGCCAGCGCTTCTCCGCTCAGCTTCAGCAGAACCCGCTTGTACCTCGGCTGCATGATAACACTTCCCTATTTCATTTTATCCTATTTTACAATACCCGTCCCATTCTGTAAAGGGCTGGCGGGGAAAGTTATGTTCGAAACCATCTTTTCCTTAGAAAACGGATATTTCATCCGGCAAATGTAAGGCAATTCGTTCTGTATTCCATCCAATGGCAAAAAAACCGTTTAAAAAATTGCATTTTCTCTCCCCCTATAATTGTAGGTTGGAAAACCTAGTTTTACACAAAACGAAAGACGTCCGGACTATAAAAGGATGGTATTATTGGATAAAGGCCGAGTAGAGCAGATGCGATATGACAAAACCAAATATTCTTTCTTATTCTAATTCTAAAATTAGTGTGACATTCACTTATACTGCTTGGAGTTATGGTTGAAAGGAGGGGAGGGCTTTGGCGGCACAGACGTTCCGTACGGACAGCCACATAGAGGAGATTATTGAAAAATATCAAAGCATGGTCTATAAAATTGCCCTTACTCACACCAGGAACCAATCGGACGCCGATGACGTGTTCCAACAAACTTTCTTGATTTATTGTTCCAAAAATCTTCTGTTTCACGACGAAGAGCATCGGAAAGCATGGTTCATTCGAACCGCCATCAATTGTTCCAAAAAAATAACGTTCAGTTCATGGCGAAACAAAACCGTTTTGTTAGACGAAGTCCCCGGAGAATCGTTTCAATTTACGCTGGAGGATGAAAATGCCGTATTCATCGCGATCAAAGAACTACCCGAAAAATACCGGACGGTGATACACCTTTATTACTTTGAGGAACTTTCTGTGAAAAGAATCAGTTGTATTCTCAAAATAAGAGCGGGCACCGTCAGGATGCAGCTTTTACGGGGCAGAGAAATGCTGCGGGAAAAATTGAAAGGAGATTATTTTGATGAGACATCAAATATTTCGTGATATGGGTTTGCAGATGAAGCCAAACGACAAATCCGTGAATGAATTGTTAGCGCAAATCGACGCTGTCAAAAAGCCGGTTCCTCCAAAAAGAAGATGGATTGCGGGTTCTGCTGTCGCGGCTTGCCTTGCGGTTTCCGTCACAACGGCCTTGCTGCTTCCTAAAATGGCCGGCCATCGATACATCAGCATTGTGCCCCCATCGAATTCCGTAGGCACTATCTCTAAAATTCCCGGCTGGGAGGAACGCAGCCTCCCCTCAAAATTTGACACGATGACGATTGGCGGCGCGCTATTTACTTCCTCCGAAAAAAAGATCGCTCCGAGTTCTATCGCGGATTTCCTTTTTAAAACCAAATTAACCGGATATGATTATACCGATCCCAATTATTATATTGACAGGGAAAAAGCCAAAAAATATGAAATAGACGCAGAGGTATACGCCGTGAATTCCGTCAGCCCAAATTGCCTTGTCGCCGTAAAATACAACGGGCATGACGATTTTTATTCCTTTACATTCAATAATTATGTACCAAAAACCCTCGGCGAACTGATCGACAATTTGAATTTGACCGAAAATCTAACCTTCCAAACCGTTTTTTATGACGACGAATTAAAAATGGAATATACGATTCCGGACCAAACAAAAATATGGGATTTCTTGCTTGCCAATCGTTCGGCTTCGTCTATAAACGCGCAGGAACTGGGGCAATTTGGGGGAGAAATGGGCATAAAAATTTCGCTGGATGTCCTTCCCTGTGAACCGGGAACAACTATTGGCATCTCAAAAAGCGGTTATTTATTCACAAATATTATGGGATCGTTAAAAGCGTTTCAGATCGGTGAAAACCAGGCAAACGCTTTTATCAATGACGTATTGGAAAACTGGAACGGCAAAGTGATAAAATAACGGTCAAAAAAGAGCCTGTCCCCATAGGGGACAGGCTCTTAATATGGTTTTCCTTATGGATCAGTGCACCATGCCGGCCACTTCGTCGGCAAAGTTATCCGAACGCTTCTCCAGGCCCTCGCCTTTTTCAAAGCGGACAAAAGCCGAAACGGCGATAGCGCCGCCCAGTTCCTTGCCGGTCTGGTCAATGTATTTTTGCACCGACAGATCGCCGTCCTTCACGAACGGCTGGGCCAGCAGGCAGACATCCTTATAATATTTTCCCATTTTGCCCATAACGATCTTTT
>CABQAC010000096.1 GCA_902462035.1 uncultured Eubacteriales bacterium | reverse complement strand
GGACAAAGCAGCCGTCAGCCCCGCCGCGCCGCCGCCCACCACTGCGATATCCACCATACGCTCAGCCATCTTCTGTCTCCCTTTCGGTTCTACGATACAAACAGCGTCCATGCGCAATAGCCTGCGGCCAGCGCGCCAAAAATAAGCAGGACAGATCTAGTCAATCGTCTTGTCGCGTCGTACGGCCGCACCGCGTGGTATCCATTGTGCCGCAGGGTGACTTGCAGCATTTCGCCCTCCCGTACCCGCCAGGCAAACCTGCCTTCCCGCACCGGGCATGGAATCCCGTCCAGTTCTACCACTGGATACAAACGCCCAGGGTGTTTTCCCCGGCTCCCCAGTATGAAATAAAGGACTTTGGCCCGGCATACCCGGCGGCCGGCGCCAAATCCGCAAAGAACCCCTGCAACAAACAGAATTCCGGCTCCCGCTATGGTTAGAATGCGGCAAGCCGCCAGCACCAAGTCCTGCGCTTCCTCCAACAACACCGTTTACTCCTCCTTTGCCATAACGCTTATAGTATATCACAAAGCCGCATCCGGAGAAAATTCAAATCGGAGAATTCCTTGTTTTTTCTTTCCGATTCTCAGTACTTGCAATATTTCCTCCGGTATTCCCCCCTCCCATAAAAAGGCACGGGAATGAAATCCCCGTGCCTGCCCGTTTTTCGTAGTGTTCCGCCGTCCTTCATTGCCAACACGTCTATCCGTTGTACGTACTGCCCGACAGCTGCTGTGTGCCCACGCTGATGTTTTTCGTGTTCCCGTACTTATCGTACGTAAAGTTGTACGTTACACCGTTCCGGTTGATCTTCGTCAGGTAATCCTTTTCATATGTATAGGTTATCTTCACCTGCTCGCCATATTAAATCATCTAGATTCTAAACAACTGCTTTGTAAAAATGAACGTTGTTCATTGGGTAATAAATCCCACAAATCGCTGTTTTCTGCGAATACTCTCAAAGAATGGAGCTAAGGATTATCTTGCGTCATAATTGCTTTCTTTAAACAAAATAAAAAGTTGTTATAAACAAGTTGAGGCTGCATATGACAAAGCCTATTAAATATTCTTTCAGCCCCTGGCCAATTCATGTCTTGGAGCCATGTTAGCATATCAATGACATAAATGGACAATTCAGTATCTGACTTTTTTGCTATTACTTTTGCGCAGTTTTCCCAAACATCTTTACTCTCTTGCGGTTGAAAAAAAATTGAAATATATTTCACTTTAACAGCTTCACATATTCCTTTTTTTTGCGTTTCTATACTACTATTCCAATTCAACATTTCGAACATTTCGTTTGTCGATACACTCATACTATCTCTCCTAATCCCACTCAATAACAATTTCTGATAATGTTTGTGACCATATAGGATCTTGTCCCAGCGCCATCCATTCACCAACGGTTGATCCAACAGGAACGATACTGAATAAGGAGGACACAAGGTCTCATCCGGCAACTTCCCCCAGAAGTTCCTGAAACCTTATTAAGGACTTGGGATTACCCAGCCAGTCTGCCTATTATCCCCAAAAGGCGATGATTGCCGGGACTCACAATTAACTTAATCTGATACTATATAATTATACTTTCACATGCAATTATCAACTGATCTCCAGAAGTAAAAGTAATTATAGTTTCGATATATTTTTCTCGATCTTTTAATGAGCAATATGGGTAATCGTTCTTATCCTTTCTTTCGAATAATTTCGGAATGATAGTATTATCATTATGTTCTACATACTCAAAATCCAAAATATAAGGAGAAGAACCCCAAAAATCGCAGGATGTCATTTCAAAGCCAATTACATGAAGAAAATCAATTGAGAATCTTTTATTATTGAACTTCTCCTCTTTTAGAATTGAAAGGTGCAGCTTCTTTTCAGTGCGATTAAAGCAAATTTCTTCAAGGATATCATCATGAATATATACTTCTTTTGAATTAATAATTTCACCGTTTGATGCATCTATTATCATACTTAACCTCCAAAATAAAATGAATTCCATGGTTCAGGCACTGGGGTGCCCGGAAGATAGTGCACTCCGCGATGATTTCCATCCCACTCAATCATCATCGTATGGTAATGTGGACCTTTGTTTAAGTCCTCATCCCATTCAAATATTTTCGCTTGGCTAATTGGGTCTCTCCATTCGATAATACGTCCATTTTTAGTTCCGGGATATTCTTTCATGACTAACCCCTTTGGATTAAAATCGTGTGGATCAAGAGTAAATATTGCTTGGGGTTTTGATTTTTTAGTTGAGCTGGTAATATCTTTTTCTTTTGCTTTTGACCTATTTAAATCACTATCCGTTACCAATAAAGGAGTATTTCTAATAGCAACTTGATTTTCTAATACCGTCGTACCGCCGCTGTTCTGCAATGCGCGGTCAAAGAGGTTTCCAATCCCTTTTGACATCTCCTGGGCAATGGCAGCCGCAGTGTTGGTTCCCATTGCTGCTAGAACCATCATCGTAACCCCGGCAACGACCCAAGCAAAATTCCCTTCGGTATCCGCCATGTTCAACGGATTATTCAAACAATACGCGAACATATTATTGCCGAGCAGTCCCTGCCCTGTGGTCACGTACCCATCCGCATTGATAAACCTACCCACGACAGGGTCGTAATACCGGCTTTGGAGGTAATAGAGCCCGCTTTCCGTGTCGTAGAAGTAACCACGGTAACGGAACGGGTTGACGTTGCCGATGTGGTTCGGGTTGTTCGATACGTCCGTTCCGGCTCCGTCCTTTACCGCCAGCAGCTTCCCCCAGCTGTCGTACTCATAGCTTATTACCCGTGTTCCCGTACTGTCAAGGATTCCCTCGATATCGCTTTGCCCATTGCGCTCATAGTAGTATTCCGCTCCATTGTAACGGAAACCGAACAGGTTCCCGCTTTCGTCATAGTAGTAATCCAGCCTTTCTCCCGTGTCGCTGTCCAGCGTGATTTCGCTTACCGACACGCCGGTGGACGCCGTACCTGTCATCACCAGGCGGTAGCTCCTGTAGCCTGTTGTATTGATTAATCCGTACTCTTTTTTCTCGTAACCCTTGCTAAACTTCTGGTTTGTCCGGCTGTCCAGCGTCTCCCATGTACTCCCGTTACTTCCTTCCAGCCGCCAGCTTACCGGCGCTTCTTCCGCCTTGTTCGATGACATGACCGTATAGTGGTTCACCACACGCGTTCCCTGCTCAAACGTGTACGTCAGCGTTCCTGTCTTTTCGTTCGTATGCCAACAGCTGTATCCGTTCCCGTCGAACGCCTTTCCCGCACGGTTGTCTTCTCCCGGCCGGTTGTCCGTTCGGTCCGCCGTAGCCGTTCCGTTGACTGTCAGCGCCTTTCCCCAGCTGTCCAGCAGTTCCAGCTCCGCCACCTGCGTGTACTGCGCGTCCCCGTTGTTTGCCGTGATCACCAGGCGGTAACTTCGATACGCCCCCGGGCTTCCTATCGTATATTCCTTCCTTTGTTTCCGGCTCGTGAACGTGATTCCCGTCCGGCTGTCAAGCGTCTCCCAGCTGCCGCTGTCCGTTTTCCCCTCCAGACGCCATGCCTTCGGGTCCCGCGAAGGTTCGTCTCCCCCCGAGGTCACGCTGTACTTCGACGCCGTCTTCATCCCGTCTCCGAACGTATACCGGTCCATCGATTTGCGGCTGAGTATTCCAGGTTACCGTTTTGGGGTTCCAATCGGAATTGAGCTTTCTTACAGTTACGATCTGAGACGGATCGGGCGTTTGTTCCTTTGTTGTCAGGGCCAATACGGCGCCTACAACTTGTGACCCAATTCCCAAATCAGGCAAATCAATCTTCATAAACGCGCGGCTGACGCCATAGCCGTCCGCGTCGTTTCTTCCAACCCGAATGGGCAGAGCGTTCTGGGCCCCCAACGCGGTAGTGGGCTTCGTCGAGGATATGAACGCCCCCTGGTTTTTGGTTCCGGAAGCGTCGGTTGTAACCGTGGGATCGACAATAACCGGATAAACACGGTCCGCCGCCGCCAGCCATGCCCGGTCGGGAATCAATTCCAGGGAATATCCCTGATCGGTTTCTGTTAACGCGACCTCGATATTTTCCGATGACGCGCCCGCGCTGTCGTACATCATTGGTGGCGCAAATCGCCAAATGACCGCATCCGGTTCTTCGGGATCGTAGAATTCCACCGAGCGGTCTTGCTCCATGCGCGCGGCTAAATTCTTGGTCTGCAACGCCATGGTATAACGCGTGTCCTCGGGCAGCGCCGCGAGGATTAATTCTTCCTTAATGGCCGATCCAGTCACCGTATACGATAAATCCGTCTGTTCAAACACGCCTGGGTAGATTATTTTCGAAGTCAAATGGTCCACCAAAGTGGCGGCCTGCCGCTCGTCCTGGGGCTGTTGGATGTTTAACGCCACCGTCTGCTGCCGGACTTTGTCCGCGCCGGTGAATCCCCACGACAGCTGATACTCGTCCTGCTTTAAGCGGACAAGTTTCTTTTTATTTGCAAATTGGGCGAATTTCATGGAAAAGGCATTCGCCAAAACGCCGGTCTCGCCCCCGTTATCAACGGTATTTTCGGCTTTTTCATCTCCCGCGGGCTGCTCCGCCGGCATTTCGACCAGACGGTTGTCGATTTCCTTCCATTCCCCGTCTTCCTCGTAATGCACCGTCTCTGGGTAGACCGCAGCCAGTAAGGTGCCGTCGCTCATCCGGAACGTCTTGGAATTTGCCGTTCTTTTTTCCGCTATTTCTCCCAGTATTTCAGGCTGACTGGTTTCTTTTGCAACCGGAATATTCTCCTGCAGTGGTTTCTGCGCTACCGCGCGAAAAGGCAATACCTGGGAAACCAAACACAGGCATAACAAAATGCTGACACATGCTTGTCCTAACTTTTTCAATTCTGTCCCCTCCTAATCAAATGCCCCCTGCTGTCATGCAAGCTCTTGAGCCGTCCGAACAACCGGATCGCTGCCACCGTAAAACTGCCGCAACGGCCCTTTGCCATGGCTATAAATTTCCTTACCCGGCCCTTCCTTTACGCTGCATAAAGAACCCCGCATTTGCCGCTGAACGGGATTTTTATGCATGTTTTTTATAAAAATTTTCTGCTAAAACAGATATTTATGTAATCTATATTAGAACGCTGATCGAATTTTGTCAATATTGGAATTCTGTTTTTTTACTGTCAATTGCAAGATATTTTGTATTTTCATCCCTATTTTCGCAGCTTTTTAAAAACGAGTGACGCTGCTATTTCTCTGGTCCTGCAGAATCCGTTTCTTTTTGTGTTCCTTTTTCTTCCATTGGCCCAGTCTTTTTCAAAAAATGGCACACTTTCAATGGGTGTCACATATGAATAATAAAATGAATGTGAAGGGGGATTGTTTATGTTTGGCGCCCTGTTTGAAACCATCGCAAGCCATGTATTATTTATTATTCTTAGTGTTTCCGGTTCCGGGTCTTTTCCCCGCCCGCTTTCCGCCGCAGAGGAAAAGGAGTGCTTGGAAAAATTTAAGCAGGGAGACCTGGAAGCGAAAAACCAATTGATCGTACATAACCTAAGGCTTGTCGCGCATATCATTAAAAAGTACTACGCCAATTGGAACGACCAGGAAGATCTGGTGTCCATCGGCACCATTGGGCTGATCAAAGCGGTCAACACCTTTGACGACTCCAAAGGGGCCAGGTTATCCAGCTACGCGGCGCGGTGCATTGAAAATGAAGTATTGATGTTTTTTCGAAACGGAAAGAAAAGCGCCCAGGACGTCTCGATCAGCGAACCCATTGACACGGATAAAGACGGCAACGCCTTGACGCTGATCGACGTGATCGCCACCGACGACACCATCATCGACGACATCGATTTAAAGATGAAGTCGGAATTGTTAAAAAAATATATCGACGAAACACTCGATGACCGAGAACGGCAAATTATCCTGCTGCGCTACGGCATCGGTACCAACCGGCCGCAGACTCAGCGGGTTGTGGCCCGCCAGCTGAACATCTCCCGCTCTTATGTGTCCCGCATCGAAAAAAAAGCGCTGGCCACTTTAAAAAAGCGGTTTGACACTGATATGAATCCCAAACTGCCGCCGCGAAAAAAGAAATAGGTGGGTCCGGGAAAGGGATGGTAATTTGAAAAAGCGCTCTTTTGTAATCAATGCGGCCGTTATGACCGCGACCTCCCTTTTACTGAGTTCCCTCGCGATGGTTTTCCGGGTTTATCAATCGAACAAAATCGGCGCCGAGGGAATCGGCCTATTCCAGCTGGTCCTGTCCGTCTATTTTTTGTTTACCAATTTTGCCATTTCCGGCTTAAATTTTGCTGTGACGCGCTTGGTCAGCGAAAAAATGGCGGGCGGCAACCGCTATGCCGTCAAACGGATCATGCGTAAGTGCTTCGCGTTATGCCTGACCTTCGGCCTAGCCACCGGTGTGCTGCTGTTTCTGTTCGCGCCGCCCATCGGCACCTTTTGGCTGGGCGATGAGCGGACGGTTTTATCGCTGCGGGTGCTGGCCGTGGGGCTTCCCTTCTTCTCGGTTTCCTGCTGCATCCGGGGATATTTCCTTGCGGCGCGCAATTCTTTAAAACCGTCCAGCGGGCAAGTTTTTGAACAGCTGGTCAATATCGGCGTGGTGATGGGGACCATTGCCTTCTTTTTATCCAAGGGGCTGGAATACGCCTGCTGCGGCATCGCCGTCGGGATGACGGCCGGCGAAATCTGCGCTTGTTTGTACATTTACGTCGTTTACCGGCTGGAAATGCGGAAAAAATTTCGCGCTGAACAGGGCGCCGGCGCGCCGCTTCGCAAAGTGCTGGGCATCGCGCTGCCCATTTCGGCAAGCTCTTGCCTGCGCAGCGCTTTGTCGGCGGTAGAAAACGTGCTGATCCCAGCCGGGCTTAAAAAACATGGCGCCTCTTATGAAAGCTCGCTCTCCTCTTACGGGATGCTCAAGGGCATGGTCATGCCGGTGCTGACCTTCCCCGCTGCTTTTCTTTCCGCCTTTTCGATGCTGCTGATTCCAGAAATGTCCGAAGCGCGGGCCAAAGGCAACCACAAACAAATCGGTTATCTGGCGGGCAGGGTGTTCCACACCGCGCTGCTGTTTGCCATTCCGGTAACCGGACTGTTTCTTTTTTTTGCCGAAGATTTTGGCATGGCGCTTTATCAAAGCGCAGATGTTGGCGTGTACATCCGTCTGCTTGCCCCCCTGATTCCATTCATGTACCTTGACACGATTGTGGACGCCATGCTCAAGGGGCTTGACGAACAAGTTTACTACATGAAGGTCAACGCGGTGGACTCCACCACCCGCGTGGTACTGATCTTTGTTCTGCTGCCTTTGCTCGGTATGAAGGGGTATCTGATGGTTACCTTTTTCAGCACTTTGTTTAATTCAAGCCTAAGCATCTTCCGCCTGATGCGGGTCGGATCCTTAAAGCTGAAGGTAGCCGACCGCCTGATAAAGCCTGCTTTGTCCATTGCCGCCGCCTGCCTTACCACTGGTTTTTTGCTTTCTTCCGGAAGCGCCGCCGCTTTTACCCCCGGCCTGCGCGTTGCTTGTGAAATTGGCTGCTGCGCCGCGTTCTATTTGTTCTTTTTACGGCTCTGCCGGGGGCTGAAACGCGAAGATCTGGATTGGGTCCGCCGGATATTCCACCGGAGCGGCAAACCGGAATCATCCCTGCAAGTCATGACCACCCGTAAAACGGGTGGCATGAACGAGCCCTAAAAGGGCATAGGA
>CABQAC010000095.1 GCA_902462035.1 uncultured Eubacteriales bacterium | reverse complement strand
CCGCCGTCATACCTCTTTCGCCTCGCTGGAGGTCATGCCGGAAATCGACAGCGATACCGCGGTGGAAATCAGCCCCGACGACATTAAAATGGACGTGTTCCGTTCCAGCGGCGCGGGCGGTCAGCATATCAACAAAACCTCCTCGGCCGTGCGGCTGACCCATCTTCCCACCGGTATTGTGGTGGCTTGCCAAAACGAACGCAGCCAGCATCAAAACCGCGAAGTCGCGATGAAAATGCTGATTTCCAAACTGGTGGAAATTAAGGAGCGCGAACATCTGGACAAAATTGAAGACATCAAGGGCGTGCAAAAAGAAATCGCCTGGGGGTCGCAAATCCGTTCTTATGTGTTTATGCCATACACTTTGGCCAAGGACCACCGGACCGGTTTCGAAAACGGCAACATCAACGCCGTCATGGACGGCGATTTGGACGGCTTTATCAATGCTTACCTAAAAGCGGCCAGCTTGGGCACGCTGGGCCAGATGGAATCTTGACAACGCTGGGCGGGGAAATGACGTTCCCCGCCCGATTTTTCGTCTGACGCGCAAAGCCGGGACGATGATTCGGCGGCAGCATACCGCAAACACGGTCAAGAAATCCACCCGGCGGGTGTGCTACACTCGGTTTGAAGGAGAGGGATGAGGATGGACCGAATGGAAAATGCCCGGGCCGCCCAGCGGATGCAGGAATACATGGAAACCCATTTGACCGAGCCGGTCACCTTGTGCCAGCTGGCCGCAGCGGCGGGGTATTCCCCCTGGCATGCGGAACGGATCTTTAAAGAATTCACCGGCCGGACGCCGTTCGATTACCTGCGGTCCGTCCGCCTGACCAAGGCGGCGCTGGCTTTGCGGGATGGTGGGCGGCAAAGGATACTTGACGTCGCGCTGGATTTTGTATTCGACTCGCAGGAGGGGTTTACCCGCGCTTTTTCCAAAGAATTTGGCTTGCCGCCGGTCCGGTACCGCCGGGACAAGCCGCCCATCCCCCTTTTTCTGCCGGAAAAGGTATACCAGGTATACCGCGCGTTTCATAAAGGAGGAGCCAAAATGGAAAACGAAAAGAAAACCAAGGCGATTTTTGTTCAGGTGATCGAGCGCCCCGCCCGCAAGCTGCTGCTCAAACGAGGAAAGCAGGCCCGGGATTATTTTGCGTATTGTGAAGAAGCTGGCTGTGATGTATGGGCGGTGCTGTGCAGCGTGAAAGAAGCGCTGTACGAACCGGTAGGACTGTGGCTGCCGGATTCCCTGATTCCGGCCGGGACCTCTCGGTATGTGCAGGGGGTGGAGGTTCCCATGGATTACCGCAACGCGGTGCCGGACGGCTTTGAATTGATCGAACTGCCCCCCTGCACCATGATGGTGTTCCAGGGCGAGCCTTACGACGACGAGGATTTTCAGGAGGCCATCGGCGAGGTCTGGGCGCATTTGGACCGGTTTGACCCGGCGCTGTACGGTTACGAGTGGGCGCCGCAGGACGCGCCGCGGGTCCAGCTTGCGCCCATGGGGTACCGCGGGTATATCGAAGCCCGTCCGGTGCGGGCGGCAGAGAAATAATTCTTTTTTTGTAACGGCAGGCAGGCGGCGAAAGCTGTCCGCCTGCTTTCTAAAAGCGCGAAAAGCCTCGCTTAAGCCTGTGCTAATGCGTTGTCACAATCGTATTTCCTTTACATTTTTATCAAACGAGTATATAATCATTCCATTCGGAATATCGTATTCAATAGGAGGATGTGCCGATGTTTATATTGGAAAGAACGCGGCGGTATAAGATGGTCCTGTACGTGCTGGCTTTTTTGTCTTTCCTTTTTTTGGTGATTTCTTTTGCCTCCGGCAAGGAGACTGGGGTTTACGTATTTCTTGGAACGGCCCTATTCTTTTTGCTCGCCGGTTCAATACTCGGGACGATTCAAAAGGATGTCAGCGAAAATATTCGGCTGTTAGAGAACGTAATGCGGGAACGCGATCTATCAAACAAAAAAGATCAATAGCCTACCGGTTAAAAAGGCCGCGGAACCTACGTTTCGCGGCCTTTTTATGAAAGAAAACTTTTGGTTATGCCGGAGATCCGAAAAGAGCTTTAGCAATACGAATGAAACAAAAACTCTTTTTGCTCCCCGTTAATAAGCCAAAATGCCGTTGTCGCTTTTGAGAAGGATTAATATTTGTTCTTCCAAACCGGTTTGGACATTGAGGTAGACCAAAACCTCCTCGCCCTCCTTGCCGGTGCATTTGAATTCGTAGCAGAGTTTTTCGTTCTGGCCTTCGGTGGGCACCACCGCAAGGCCGGACGACACCACCGACAAAGCGGGGCTTAGCTTTTGCTGCGCCTGTTCCGCGGTCAGCTTAGGCGCGGGCAGCTGCCGCGCGGTATGATTCATGATATAGCCGGTTGCGTCATATAATACGATGGAGCCGTTGTCCATCGCCACACCCACCTTGATTAAATCCGGGTAGAGCACCACGCCGTTTTCGTAGCCCGCAAAATTGATGGTGCAAATGCCGTTTGCGATGGCGTAATAGCTTTCTTTCATATCCTTGATGCCGTGCTGCTGCAAAAACCGGTTGGCGTTGTCCAGCGCCAAGTTTAGATTGATTTTTTCCGCTTCCACCGTCCGGGACTGGATCATCCGTAGCACAAGGCCGCCCTGCTTCGTCACATCGATGGACAGGTCCCCTGCGGCAAAGGAAAAGGTGGGCAAATTGCCCGCTTCCCCGTTTTGCTCGGCAAACTGCCCGGCCGCCGCGCCGGTGAAATTGGCCGCCGCCGCCAGCGCCACCTCGGCAGTCACTTCCGACCTGCCCTGGGTCAGTTTGGCGGTCCGCTGCAAAATATGGTCGGAAAAGGGGCCGTCATAAATCAGGGTGGGGTAATCGGTAAAACCTTCCTCAATCTGGCGGAAGCCGTCCGCCACCGGCGTCTTGGCCGCGGTTTCCAGCGAAGCGGAGTACCGGTCCCAGAACACCTGAATGCCCTCGTCCACGTTGTAGTGGTTCAGCAGATCGGTTTCGATATCCTGGATGGATGCGCTGATTTCCTTGGCATAGGACTCCAAGGTTGCCAATGTGTCGTAATCCGATTGGACCAGCGGTTCTCCGGATGCGGCCTTATGGGAGAGGGTCATGGCAAAGGCGCCGGTTTGAGCAATGAAACGGTTTAACGAGTCGGTGCGGACATCGCCGAACGAAAGCTGGCTTAAACAGGTTTTGGCGCAGCCGCTTTCCCGCAGCAGCTTTGCCGATAACCCCACAACCTGCGGGGCGGACGCCGCGTAAACCCCCTTGTTTAAGGCGTTCTCGATATTGGAGATGTAGGTGGAAAGTTCCTCCATCGCCCGCTTGTAGCCAATCTCCAGATTGGTGCGGTAACGGGAGGCCGCGCTGAACCCCAGGTAAGAAAAGCCGCCCAGCACCACTACGCCGGCGATCAAAAAGCTGGTGATACGGATCCACGTCTTGTTTTGCAGCGGTTTTTTCATGTTGACGATCATCCTTTCGAACAGACATCTATCGCGTTTCGGTCCCGTTTGGTTCGAAACCGACGGTTCGCGTCTTTTCCGCTATTTTTTCCAGAAGCATTTGGAATATACCGGGCGGCACGGTTGCAAAACTTCCTGGCGGCCGGTATAATAAAAGAAGTTGAAATGACGGGGAGGCTTTCCTTTTGCGTATCGCATACCTGGACAACAGCGCCACCACGCAAGTGTGCAAACCTGCGGCGGACAAGGTGCTGGAGATGATGACTGAAAAATATGGAAACCCCTCCTCCCTGCATACCTTGGGGCTGGAAGCGGAGCGGGAAGTATCCGCGGCCCGGGAACGGATTGCTTCGGCGCTCGGCTGCCAAAGCGCCGAACTGACTTTTACCTCCGGCGGAACCGAAGCGAACAACCTGGCCCTGCTGGGCGCCGTGAGGGCGCGCAAGCGGCTTGGAACCCGCATCGTCGTGTCTGCCATAGAGCACGCATCGGTGCTGGAGGCGGCACGCCAGGCGGAAAAAGAGGGCTTTGAGCTGGTTCTGCTGCAGCCGGACGCCACCGGCGTGGTACCGGAGCAAGCGGTGTTTGACGCGGTCAACAGCGATACGGTTTTTGTCAGCATGCAGCTGGTCAACAACGAAACCGGAGCCGTCCAGCCGGTGGAAGCAATGGCCCGGGCGGTTAAGCGGACCCAAGCGCCCGCCGTGGTGCATGTGGACGCGGTGCAGGCGTTCGGCAAATGCCAGGTCGTTCCCCGCAAGCTGGGAGCGGACTTGCTGACAATCAGCGCCCATAAAATCCATGGCCCCAAAGGGGTGGGAGCGTTGTATCACGCCAAAAATTGCCGGATTCTGCCCCAAGTATACGGCGGCGGCCAAGAGGGCCGTTTGCGCCCTGGAACCGAACCCGTCCCGCTGATCGCGGGGTTTGGCGCCGCTGTCGCCGCGCTTCCGCCCTGGCCCCAATCTTTGGAACGGGTGTCGGCGCTGCGGGACCGGTGCTTGGATAGGCTGCGGGGGTTGGGTGGGATTCTGGTCAATTCCCCGGACAATGCGCTGCCGTATATGATCAATATTTCGGTAATGGGCATCCGGTCGGAACCCATGCTCCACCATCTCGCGTCCCGGGGCGTTTATGTATCCAGCGGATCCGCCTGCTCCAAAGGAAAAAAAAGCCATGTGCTGGCCGCTATGAACCTGCCTGCCGCTAGAATCGACTCGGCGCTTCGGATCAGCTTTTCGCACACGAATACCTCAGAGGATATCGACCAATTGATCGAGGCCCTGGGGGATGGAATGCAGACACTGGCCAGGGCCAGATAGCCTAAAAAGGATGGAATGGAAAAATTGAAAGAAGTATTGCTCGTTAAATTCGGCGAACTCGCCATGAAGGGCCTTAATCGCCGTACCTTCGAGGACGTGCTGGTCAAAAACTTAAAACACAGTCTTTCAGCCGCCGGCCGTTTTACCATCCAGAACGCCCAGTCCACCCTGACGGTAACCCCGCAGGGCCAGGGGGACGATTTGGATTTGGCGGCGGAAAAAGCGGCCAAGGTATTTGGCATTGCGGCGCTTTCCCGCGCGTGCGTGGTGGAAAAGGATATGGCCGTGATCTTAAAAGCGGCAGGGGAATACCTGGCCCCGCTGCTGAATGACTGCGCAACCTTCAAGGTGGAAGCCAAACGGGCGGACAAGCGGTTTCCCCTGACCTCGCCTGAAATATGCGCGCAGGTGGGGGAAGCGCTGCTCGGCCAGTTTGCACATCTGTCGGTGGACGTCCATCATCCGGACGTCACCGTGACGGTGGAAATCCGGGACTTCGGCGCATATATCCGCGGCGGGGTAATCAAGGGCGCGGGCGGCATGCCGGTTGGGACTGGGGGAAGGGCCGCGGTGCTCATCTCCGGCGGCATCGACAGCCCGGTTGCCGCATGGATGATGGCAAAACGCGGGGTGGAATTGGTGCCCATCCATTTTGCCAGCCCCCCTTATACCAGCGAGCGCGCGGAAGAAAAGGTGGCGTCCCTGCTGCAAAAAGTGGGCGAATACGCGGGGCATATGGTTATGCACGTGGTGCCGTTTACCGAAATTCAGGAGCAGCTGCGGGAACACTGCCCGGAAGAACTGTTTACCATCCTAATGCGCCGTTATATGATGAAAATCGCTTCCCGCATCGCGGCGCGCACCAATTGCCAGGCGCTGGTCACCGGGGAAAGCCTGGGCCAGGTGGCAAGCCAGACCATTCATGCCATTGCCTGTACCGACCAGGCGGCCGCCATTCCGGTTTTTCGCCCTTTGATCGGTATGGATAAAGAGGAAATTGTCACCATTTCCCGTAAAATTGATACCTTCGAAACCTCTATTTTGCCGTATGAAGACTGTTGCACGGTGTTTACCCCCAAGCACCCCAGGACCAAACCCATCTTGCAGTATGTGCTCCAGGCGGAGGAGGCGCTGGACGGCGAAGCGCTGATGGAACGCGCGATTAGCAACGTGCGCAAACGGCACGTGGGCGGTCGCGCGGAATCGTGAAACCGCGCGAAAGGAGATAGCGAAATGAAAAAAAATGAGCAGCAGGCGACGCGGCAAAAAAAGAAAAAAGCTATCGTCCGCAGGGTTGCGTTTATCGTTGCCCTGGCGGTGTTTCTCGGATCCTCGGGCTACTTGGGCTACGAGTTGGTGCTGGTGCCGTACCTGAACCGGCAGAGCTTGTCGCGGTTCCAGCAGCTGTATACGCCCTCCGTCCCGGACAAAACGCCGGTCGCCAGCCAAGAGCCCGGCGGGGAAGACGAGCCCAAAGAACCGGTCGTGAACGAAAAATTCGAGCCTTTGCTGGAGCTTAACGAAGACGTCATCGGCTGGCTGACGGTGCCTAACACCACGCTGAACTATCCGGTTTTTTTCAAGCCGGACGGGCATGATTTTTATCTGAAACGGGATGCGGAAAAAAAATATAATAAGCTCGGCAGCCTATATATTTCCGACGCTTGTTCTTTTTTGCCCAGCCCGTCCCAGGTACTCGTCATGTACGGACATAATATGGAAGACAGCGACGAGATGTTTGGACAACTGATGAAATTTAAAAATGCGGACTTCCTCAAGCAAAACCCGGTTTTTACCTTTGACAGTCTGTATCGTGACGGAAAATGGAAAATCATCGGCATCTGCCGCGCCAGTTCCGACATTTCCCATGGGGACGATTTTGTTTATTACAACACCCAATACGCGACCGAAAGCGCATTCGGCGACTTTATTAAAAAAATGCGGATCCGCTCGTTGTACAACATCCAGGACGATGTTCAGTACCAAGACCAGCTGATGGTGTTTTCCACTTGCGACTATGCGTTTTACGGCGACCGGCTGATTGTGGTGGCCCGCAAGCTGCGGGAGGGAGAAACCGAGGAGTATGTGCGCGCATGCTATCAGTTTGAAGTAAACAAGGCGGCGCTTTACCCCAACATGTACTATTCCACTTACAAGAAGGAAAGACCGACCGAAGAACAGATAGAGGAAAACTACCAGGCCTTTTACCAAAAGGAATCCACGGGAGAGATGGCGGGATGAAAGCGGAAATTATTTTTTATAAAACCAAGCAGACCGAAATCAACCGTCAGCCGCTGTTGGATCTATTCGCCCGCTACCGGATCGAACTGGCGGGCTTAAGCGGCGCGTTTTCCCCGGAACAACTGGTCAAACGGTTAGGGGAGGCGGTGCCCCGCAGCCACTTCGTTTGGATTGTGGGCGGGCTGGGGACAGAGGAACGTTCGAATACCAAGGCGGTGCTGTCCGCCGCCCTGCATTTGCCCCTATACCAACAAAAGGCGTCAGGGATGGCCGGCGCGGTACTCAACGGGTCTATTCCCCTAGAAAATCAGGCGGGGGAATGCTGCGGCGCCGCGCTCCGCCAGGGGGAACAGGTGCTTTTTTTGCTGCAGGATGACCCGGCGGCGCTAAAAGATGCGCTGGCTTCGGCAGAGGGCTACCTGCAAGCAAACTGCGGTTTGGCGCCGTTGGAATTGCCTGTTCCGGCGGCACAACCGCTCCGGAAAGACGACCCGGCGGATGTGCGTGCGGTTTTGGAACAGCCGCGGCCGCTGAAAGCCGGTCACGGGCGGTCGAAGGGGTGGTGGGCGCTGGTCTGCGCTTTGGGTTTGATCGCGGTGCTGATTTTTTTGTTCCTGGTTTACCGGTTATACCACCCGGATTTTTTGCTTTAGCCGGCTGACGGCGGCCCCGAATAAACAAAGAAACGCCCGGGGCGGACGCGCCGGGCGTTTTATGATAATTAAA
>CABQAC010000094.1 GCA_902462035.1 uncultured Eubacteriales bacterium | reverse complement strand
CCACGGTGGAACACACCTGTGCGACCATTGTCAACCGGATTCCGTCGGTGCTTCGCGCGCCGGCCGGGTATATTACCGCCGAAAAGCTGGAACCGGTGGAATATCTTTCCTATCCCTTAGACTGGCACCTGTAATAATTGCCGCCGCACCATTTTGGTGCGGCGGCGTTTTCATGTTGTAAAATTTATGGCGGCATTGTAAAATACCATTAGAAAGGATGGTGGCGGCGGTGCAGTATACCATGTTCGGCACAACCGGCATAAAAATCAGCCGGGTAGCATACGGAGGGATTGTGTCCCGCAACGAGGAACAGCCAGATTCGGACCGGTATGTTTCCTATGCGGTGGACAAGGGGGTAAATTACTTTGACGTGGGGCCAAGTTACGGCAACGCGGAACAAAAGCTGGGGGAGTCGCTGCGGCCTTACCGGAAAAAGGTGGCGCTGGCCTGCAAGACCGACGGCAAAACAGCCCAGGCGCTGCGGAAAGATTTGGAACAATCGCTGAAGACGCTGCATACCGATTATTTTGACGTGTATCAATTCCACAGTTTGGCGAAAATGGAGGATCTGGACCAGATCTTCGCCCCCGGCGGGGCCATTCACGCGCTGGACCAAGCCAAGCAGGAAGGGTTGACGCGTTTTACCGGCTTTTCCGCCCACAACGAGGAGGTGGCGCTGCGCGCACTGGAATGGTACGATTTTGACATGGTGCTGTTTCCCGTCAATTTTGCTCTGGGGCTGGGAAAGGGCATGGGAGAACGGCTTTCCAAGGTGTGCTGGGAGCGGGAGAAGGGCTTTTTGGGGATGAAGTCCCTGGCCCACCGGCTTTGGCTGCCGGAGGAGGAGCGGGTGTATCCCAAATCCTGGTGCAAAACCATTTATGACAACGACAGGCTGGCGCTGGCCGCGATGAAATACAGCCTATCCATGGGAGTGGACGCGCTGGTGCCGCCGGGCAACTTTGATCAATTCTCCTTTGCGGTGGAGCAAATCGACGAATGTGTGCTGCATCCCCTGGAGGAGGAAGACCTTGCGTACCTGCGGGAGGAAACAGCCGCCATTGGGGACAAATTTATTTTTTAAGTGAAAAATAGGATCCGGCCGATACTGGAGCGTTTGGGGGCCATTCCATGGTGAGGATAAAAAAACGGATTTTCGAAATCATACAAGCCGCAGGAGAAAACGACTATCTTAGCAAAATATTCGATATTTTTATCATTTTCTAAAAGAAAAAAGAAGAGCACTTGGCAACTTCCGGTGATAAGAAAGAATTTTGTCCATACTGTGGGCATAAATTAGAGCCTGAAATCCGAATCGAGGACCGGACTACAAATCGTTCCCCGTAATTTTAACCGGGCCTATGAAACGTTTTAGAATGGTAGAAAAGCCCATTCAGCGGTGCGGCGGCTCCGGCATATTTGAATATTTACAAAGAAAAACCGCACCAGATAAGCCTTGTAAATGGCTTTCTGATGCGGTTTGTTGGTGGAATAAAATAAGCAAAATCCGAACACCGTGCGGTGTTCGGATTTGCACCTTTTGGTGGACACAAGGGGACTCGAACCCATGACCTCTCGCGTGTGAGGCGAGCGCTCTAACCAGCTGAGCTATGCGTCCATATGCAGTAGGCTGTTGATTAACAGCCTACTTGCTTTGGTGACCCGAACGAGAATCGAACTCGTGATTCCGCCGTGAAAGGGCGGTGTCTTAACCGCTTGACCATCGGGCCGAAAACGCTTCCGCTAGGGAGGCTTCCCCTGGGAAGCTTATCCGTGGTAGCGGTAGTCGGATTTGAACCAACGACACTTCGGGTATGAACCGAATGCTCTAGCCAACTGAGCTATACCGCCACGTATCGCCCCGTTTACGGAGCGTTACTAATTATACTATGGAACCTATGGGTTGTCAACCGGTTTTTTTCAAAATTTTCCGCCCTTCCATCCCGTGTTCGCCCGCCCTTGTATCCGGTCCCTTCCTTTGGTATGATAAGAACAATATGACGCAGAATATGGAGAAGCGGGTCTCCATATAGATTAGGATAAACCAAAAGCAAGGAAGCGATGCAATGGAGTTAAAATGGACCACCGACCGGCTGCTGATCCGACCCTATACCAGCGCCGATGTGGAAAACGTTTGGCGCGTGGCGAGCAGCCCCCTGGTGTATCAAACGACCGCGTATATTCCCAGGCGTTATCCCCGCAGCCGGGCGGAATGGTGGATCCGCATGGTGCGCAGTTCTATGGACAACCGGACTGCTTTTGAATTTGGGATGTTCGAGCGGGCCACCGGCGCGTATGTAGGCAACATGGGTGTCGTTAATGTGCGAAAGGATGCCAGGATTGGCTCCATCGCCTATTATGTGGATCCCTCCAAATGGGGTAACGGCTACGCCACGGAAGGGGGCCAGGCCATGCTTCGCTTTGCGTTCGAAACGCTGGACCTATACCGCATGGTGGGGACCTGTATGGCGCACAATACGGCGTCCAGGCGGGTGTTGGAAAAGCTGGGTTTTCAGTTTGAGGGCATTGCCCGTTCGGAACTGCTGAAGGACGGCAGGTTTATCGATGTGGCGCACTTGGCTATTCTAAAACCCGAATGGAAAGCCGGCGGGAGGCAGATATAAATTTTTATTTCCTCGGACAGGGCTGTTGCTTATAAATGGTTCTGCATATAGGACATAATTGCTATATTTTTATAATATTACGATTGATTATTGCTGCAAAATGTTGTATTATATGCTTGTAAGTATAAATAAAGGGGTGGGGCCCATGTGGAAAGTTAGAAGATCAAAATGTATGAGGCGTTACGGATTCCATAACTGATCTATGGAATACCCCCAATTTAGGCAATATCAGTTATCATATCAGCGCGCCCGGATGTATCAATCCGGTGGCCCAACAGATTCATATTTCATTAGCATATGAAACGGTTAATCTTCCAGTGTATGGAGAGAGTTGGGATAGCCATGCATAAAAAACGGGTATTTGCCATTGCGCTGGCAGCGGTTCTGCTTGTGGTATTCGGTATTGGCGGCATGATTTATGCCGCCGAAAGGGGCAAGACACGTTCCTTGATTGGGCAGACGGGGGAGATCGATCGCTATTATCGCGACCACCCTACGGGGGAAATTGCCCTGAAAAGCCAGCGGCTGGTCATTAATGAGGACGAATTGCGCCCCATTGTGGAGAAAAACCAACTCGCCGGAATGGATAATCCGGAGGAATCGGCCTTATTATACCTTAAGCGGCGGGAGATGAAGTTCTATCTTGCGGTCCAAAACGGATGTTTGGCGACAGACGATGAGACGCGGGCGGCAGTGGAACAAGAAAAGGAAAATTTTAGAAACGCGGTGAACACATCCGAATTTGTGGAATACCTGGACGGTTTGGGTATGACCATGGAGCAGTATGTGGACAGCCGTTTTGAAATTTATCGAAAGGATGAAAGCGGCAACAAATTTTTTGAAAAGTGGAAGAAAGAACAGATTGATGCCCGCCAAAACAAGCCGTGGACCGGCAGCGAGGTGATAGACTTTTACGCGGCGTTTAACGCCATGATCGACGGGGAGTTAGCAAAAGAAGTTTTTACAGAGCCGTAGGCTGTCCAGAGATCCCCGAAGGACAAAAGGGGCCGACGGTAAAAACATGTTCAAGGCGTCATCGCCCGGTCGGGAGATGACGCCTTCCTTTGTTAAATACGTTATCCCCGGCATTTGTTCTTAAAATATTGATTGCTTTTCCTTTCGAAATTGCTTATGCAGCTTTATATGTCCTATGAAAAATCTTTTTGCCCGGTTTGATCCGCATAAGCGGCGCGGTAGGCCCGGGGCGTCATGCCGCATTGGGACAAAAAAGCCCGGTTAAAGGTGCGCTGGCTTTCGAACCCGCAGTCAAAGCAGATTTGAGTGACCGGCAAATCAGTGACGCGCAAAGCGCGCTGGGCATCCCGTATCCGCATTTGATTGACATAATCCCGAAAACTTGTCTTCAGCTTGCCGGAAAAAAACCTGGAAAGCTGGTATTTGCTGGCGTTGACCGCCCGGGCCAACTCCTCCAGCGAAAGGGGTGTGCGGTAAAACTGAGACAGGTAAGACAGCACACGGTGGGTTAGATCAAAATCGGTTCGTTCATTATTTTTACTAAGCGGCATGGCGGAAAGCGCCCGGCAGAGCAGCAGCTGCAGCCACAGGGCGCGGGCGGGGCTCCCTTCGGGTTCAACAGCCAGCGCCTCCAGCGCCAGGGGAATGTCCGGATGAAGCGCTGCGCTTTGAAGCACGGGGCAATCCGGATGGGAACGGGACAAGGCGCCTTCAAAATCGCCGGCATAGCGCGTTCCGCAGATGAGCATCTGGATCACGCCGGCCCCGGTTTGGCGGTAGCCATGGACGGTGTTCGGGAAAAAAACGGCCAAATCCCCCGGACGCAGCGTCCTTGCCCCGGCGCCGAACAGCACTTGCAGTGCGCCTTCCCGGACCGCCACAAGTTCCAGCTGGGTGTGCAGGTGCAAGGGGAAGGAAAAAGGGTTTCGCAGGCTGACGATAAAATCGCTGTTGTTGTTTTCAAAGTAAGGAAGCACGGGACAATCCTCCTGCAAAATATGGCTACTTTTTATACTTCTTCTGTCGCGTATTGTAGCATAGCGCCTGCTATAATGCAAGTAAAGGGACTCCATTCAAATTGTGGAAGGGAACGGTGTTCGCCATGAAAAAAGCGTTGTTGATCCAGGGCGGCTGGAACGGGCACGAACCCCAGCTGATCGCCGGGCGTTTCGCGCGAATTTTGCAGGAAAACGGCTACGAGACGGAGGTTTTCGATACCCAGAAACCCCTGGAAGATTTGGAAAAGCTCATGGCTTTGGACTTGATTGTCCCGTGCTGGACCATGGGGGAGATCTCGCGGGAGCAGGTGCGGAATGTCAGCAAGGCGGTCGGCGCGGGCGTGGGGCTGGCGGGCTGCCACGGCGGTATGTGCGATGCCTTCCGCCAGGAAACGGAATGGCAGTTTATGACTGGCGGCCAGTGGGTCAGCCACCCGGGCGGGGACGGTATCGATTATACGGTCAACATCCGCCATGGTTCCAGCCCCATCGTAGAGGGGATGGAGGATTTTTCCGTGTGCAGCGAACAGTATTACCTGCATGTGGACCCTGCGGTGGAGGTGCTCGCCACCACGCGGTTCCCCGTAGTGCCCTACTACCACAGCGCCAACAAGCCGGTGGATATGCCGGTGGCCTGGACCAAATACTGGGGCAACGGACGGGTCTTTTACAATTCGCTGGGACATCACGACAACGTGTTCGACAAATTCCCGGCGGCCCAGGAATTGATGCTGCGCGGCATGTTGTGGGCCGGGGCGGGGAAGGAATACGCGGTGTCCCGGGGGTTAACGACAGAACGGTTTGAGAACGCGGCCAAAATGTATTGACGCGGCGCCGGGGAATGAACGGCTCCCGTGCGAAAGGATGAATTGAATTTTGGCAAAGCAAGTAAAAGTGGCAATTATCGGAATCGGTTCCATCAGCGGTATCTATTTAAAAAACATCACCACGGTTTTCAGCGAACTGGCGGTTGCCGGGGTTTATGACCTGGTGCGGGAACGGGCGGAGCGAGCGGCGGCGGAATATGGGGTGCCCAAGGTATACCAAAATATTGACGAGGCGTTTTGCGACCCATCGGTAGAGATTGTGCTGAACCTGACCCGGCCTGTGGAACACTACGCGGTGACCAAAAAGGCGCTGCTGGCGGGCAAGCACGTTTATTCGGAAAAGCCCCTTGCCGCGACCGCGAAAGAGGGACGGGAGCTGGTGGCGCTGGCAGAGGAGAAAAAACTGCTGCTGGGCGGCGCGCCGGACACCTTCCTGGGCGCTGGCATCCAGACCTGCCGCAAGCTGATAGACGACGGCGTAATCGGCGACCCGGTGGGCGCGTCGGCTTTTATGATCTGCCACGGCCACGAAGGATGGCACCCGGATCCGGAGTTTTACTATAAAAAAGGCGGCGGGCCATTGATGGATATGGGGCCGTATTATCTGACGGCATTGGTCAACCTGCTGGGCGGGGTAACGGCGGTGACCGGCGCGGCGCGAACGGCCTTTCCCACCAGGACCATTACCAGCGCGCCAAAACGCGGCCAAAAGATTGAAGTGGAGGTGCCGACCCATGTCGCGGGCATGCTCCATTTTGAAAACGGCGCGCTGGGAACCTTGTTTACCACCTTTGACGTACACTACGTTCAATCCCAGGCCAAGGTGGAAGTTTACGGGACCAAGGGTACGCTGCAGCTGAACGACCCCAACGGGTTCGGCGGCCCTATTTATCTGCTGCGCCCGGAACAGGGGAATTTTATGGAGATGCCGATGCTGTTCGACTACCAGGAAAACAGCCGCGCGCTGGGCCTTGCTGATATGGGCAAGGCGCTGCGCACCGGCCGCCCATTCCGCGCGGACTGCAACCAGACTTATCACGTGCTGGAAATAATGGAGCAGATGCTAGCAAGCGCCGCGCAGCAGCGGACTTTGCCGCTATCCTCCCGCTATGAGCGGAAGATGGCCATGAAAAACAACCCGGTACACGGCGTTTTAGACTGACCGCGATAAAAGAAGGACCGCGCTTTGGAGTTTGGCTCCAAAGCGCGGTCCTGTTGTTCCAAAGAATTAATAAGCCTTTCCCCAATAAACCATGGCTTTGGCTTTTTTGCCGCAGCAGACGCAAGTATCGCTGATCTCCTCCTGCGCGAAGGGCATGCAGCGGGAGGATAGTCCGGCTTCCTCCTTGATTTTGTCCTCGCAAGCCTGGTCGCCGCACCACATGGCCTTCATCAAGCCGGGCCTTTCGTCGGCCAGCGTTTTCAGCTGCGTAAAGGTCTTTGCGGTATAGGTCATGGATTCGCGGCGGTTCAGGGCCTTTTGGTACATGCCGTCCCGCACGGCCGTCAGCAGTTCGGGAATTCTCATTTCGAGCTCGTTTAGGGAGACCACTGTTTTTTCGCCGTTGTCCCGGCGGACCAGCACACACTGGTTCTGGGCGATATCCTTGGGGCCGAGTTCCAGACGCAGGGGAACGCCCTTCATTTCGTACTGCGCGAATTTCCAGCCCGGGGATTGGTCGCTTTCGTCGATCCGGGCGCGGCAGAAGGCTTTCAGGCGGACCAGCACGTCGTTCGCCTTATCCAGAACCCCCTCCTTATGCTGGGCGATGGGCACGACGATCACCTGGATGGGAGCTACCGCCGGGGGCAGCACCAGGCCGTTGTCGTCCCCGTGGGTCATAATAATACCGCCGATGATGCGGGTGGACATCCCCCAAGAGGTTTGGAACGGATATTGCAGGGTATTGTCCCGGCCGGTGAACTGGATGCCGAAGGCGCGGGAAAACCCGTCGCCGAAGTAATGGCTGGTGCCGGATTGAAGCGCCTTGCCGTCGTGCATCATGGCTTCGATGGTATAGGTCGCCTCGGCGCCGGCAAACTGTTCTTTTTTGGTCTTGCGGCCCTTGACCACCGGAATGGCCAAATCCCGTTCGCAGAAATCCGCGTAAACGTTCAGCATCCGTTCGGTTTCCGCCACCGCCTCCTCGGCGGTTTCGTGCATGGTGTGTCCCTCCTGCCAGTGGAATTCCACACTGCGCAGAAAGGGGCGGGTGGTCTTTTCCCACCGCACCACCGAACACCACTGGTTATACAGCTTGGGCAAATCCCGCCAGGAGTGGATGACCCTGGCGTAATGGTCGCAGAAAAGCGTTTCGGAGGTAGGACGGACGCAAAGCCGCTCCTGGAGCTTTTCCTCGCCGCCCTGGGTT
>CABQAC010000093.1 GCA_902462035.1 uncultured Eubacteriales bacterium | reverse complement strand
GCGTTTCGCCGCCGGCCACCGCGATAGCCAGAAAACACCGGTGCCCCGCGGATACCGCCGCGCCCAGCGCGGCGCGCTCGGCGCACACCCCTGCGGGATAAGATTGATTTTCCACATTGCAGCCGGTAAAAATGGAGCCGTCCTTACAAAGCAGGGACGCGCCTACTTTAAAATGGGAATAGGGCGCGTAAGCGTTCTGCCGCGCTTCCAGCGCGCGGCGGATCAATTCCTCCCGCTGTCCGGCGGGTACGATCTGATTCAAAAGACCTCCTCCTTTTTTCCAGGCTGTTACAACGCGGAAAAAAGCGATAACAGCGCTAGTAAACGAAGCATTAACCTTATTATAGTCATATTCCGCCCTGCTGTACAGAAAAAGATTGGTTCTTGACGCGGAATAAAATATGATGGAAAATAGAAAAAGGGCGAATAAACCAAATAATTGTCGGGAGGCTGACGGTATGACTCGCATCGATAAGATCAATTATTACCTGGACATTGCGGAAACGGTGTTGGAACGGGGGACCTGCCTGCGCCGGAATTTTGGCGCGATTATTGTGAAAAACGACCAGATCGTCTCCACCGGATATGTGGGCGCTCCCCGGGGCCGGGTCAACTGTGTGGATTCCGGCGTCTGCGTACGGGAAAAACTGGCTATTCCCAGGGGGGAGCGGTACGAATTATGCCGTTCGGTGCATGCCGAGGCGAATGCCATCATTCACGCTTCCCGCAACGACATGCTGGGCGCGACCTTATATTTGGTGGGCAAGGATGTAAAAACCGGAGAATATGTGGAAAAACCAAGCCCATGTTCCATGTGCAAACGGCAGATTATCAACGCGGGCATCGAGGAGGTGGTCGTCCGGGAACGCCATGGCTACACCGTATACCGCGTGCAAGATTGGGTAGAACAGGACGAATCGTTGGACGGCGTGTTCGGCTATTAAAATAAAAAACAAAAAATTGTGGTGGAATTTAGAATTTCACACTATATCTTGTGTTTTTATGATATAATACGGTTAAAGTGCTGCTTTAACGGCAAAGGGTTTTCTTGCGGTACTCCGGTTCGGCGCATATCGCAAAAAAACACCGGATGGTGGAACCAAGGTTGGCAGTTTTGTGTCTCGACAAACCTACACTTATTTGGTATAATATAAGTGAAAGCGAGTCCACCGGTTGATTGCGGGCGGAGGAGGAATCCCGATGAAGACTTTTCAAAACGGCGCGTGGCAAAAATATGTGGACGTGCATGATTTTATCTTAAAGCATTACACGCCCTATGATGGGGATGACAGTTTTTTGGCCGGCCCGACCCCCCGTACGCTGAAACTGTGGGACAAGGTTCGGGACCTGATGGACCAGGAGCGGGCGGCCGGCGGGGTGCTGGATATCGATGGAAAGACCATTTCGGATATCGACGCCTACGAGCCTGGGTATATCGACAAAGAGTTGGAGGATATTGTCGGCCTGCAGACCGACGCGCCCTTAAAGCGGGCGATTATGCCTTTCGGCGGCATCCGCATGGTGGAAAAGTCGCTGGAGGCGTACGGCCGTACGCTCGACCCCGAAGTCGCGCGCGTGTTCGAGTACCGTAAGACCCATAATGACGGCGTGTTCGACGTTTATACCGACGAGATTCGCAAGGCGCGCCATTCCGGCGTGATTACCGGCCTGCCCGACGCATACGGCCGCGGCCGTATTATTGGCGATTACCGCCGGGTCGCGCTGTATGGCACCGCGTTTTTGATCGAGCAGAAAGAAAAAGGTAAAAAGAACCTGAGCTACGACGTGATGGACGAAAAGGCGATCCGCCTTAGGGAGGAATTGTCCGAACAAATCCGGGCGCTGAAAAAGCTTGAGCGCATGGCCAAAAGCTATGGGTTCGACATTACCGTGCCTGCCCAAGATACACGGCAGGCGATCCAGTGGCTGTATTTTGGCTACCTGGCGGCGGTCAAGGAACAAAACGGGGCGGCGATGTCCATTGGACGCATTTCCACCTTCCTGGATATTTACGCCCAGCGCGATTTAGAGGAAAAACGGTATACCGAGTCTCAGATCCAGGAATTTGTAGACCATTTTATTATGAAGCTGCGCATGGTGCGTTTTTTGCGTACGCCGTCCTACGACGAGCTGTTTTCCGGGGATCCCACCTGGGTGACCGAATCCATCGGCGGCATGGGCTGTGACGGACGGCACATGGTCACGCGGATGTCCTACCGCTTTTTGCAGACGCTGCGCAATTTGGGACCCGCGCCGGAGCCGAACCTGACGGTTTTGTGGAGTACCCGGCTGCCGGAGAATTTTAAGCGGTTCTGCGCGGGTATTTCGATGGAGACGTCCTCCATCCAATACGAAAGCGACGAGCTGATGCGCCGCAAGTTCGGCGACGATTACGCCATCGCGTGCTGTGTGTCCGCTATGCGGGTGGGCAAGCAGATGCAGTTTTTCGGCGCACGGGCCAACCTGGCCAAGGCGTTGCTGTACGCCATCAACGGCGGCAGGGACGAGGTATCGGGCGAGCAAGTGGGGCCCGAACTGGTGCCGGTTTCCGGCGACTACCTGGAATACGGGGATGTGCTGCACAAGTTTGAAGCCGTGTGCGACTGGCTTTCCCGGCTGTATATCAACACGCTCAATATCATTCACTATATGCACGATAAATATTGCTACGAAAAGATTCAGATGGCGCTGCACGACGACGAAATCCTGCGGACCTGCGCCTGCGGCATCGCGGGGCTTTCGGTGGTGGCGGACAGCCTTTCCGCCGTCAAATACGCCAAGGTCCGGGTTATCCGCAACGAAAAGGGCCTTGCCACCGATTACCAGGTGGAAGGGGATTACCCCCAGTTCGGCAATAATGACGAACGGGCGGACGAAATCGCCGAGTATGTGGTGCGCATGTTTATGGCCAAGCTCTCCAAATGCCGCACTTACCGGGAGAGCAAGCCTACCATGTCCATTTTGACCATTACCTCCAACGTGGTGTACGGTAAAAAGACCGGCTCCACGCCGGACGGCCGCAAAAAGGGCGAACCCTTCGCGCCGGGGGCCAATCCCATGCACGGGCGGGACCAAAAGGGATGTGTGGCCTCCATGCTTTCGGTGGCCAAGCTGCCGTACGATTTTAGCGAGGACGGCATTTCGTATACCTTTTCGATTGTGCCCGGCGCGCTGGGCCATACGGGGCAGGAGAAAAACCGGAACCTTGTTACCCTGCTGGACGGTTACTTTATGGAGGGCGGGCACCACATTAACGTGAACGTCCTCAACCGGGAAGTTCTGTTGGATGCCATGGAGCATCCGGAACAGTACCCCCAGCTGACGATACGGGTGTCGGGCTACGCGGTTAACTTTGTCAAGCTGACCCGGGAACAGCAGATGGATGTGATCAGCCGGACCTTCCATACCCGGCTGTAAGCCGGCCGGTACCGCCCGGCGGAACCGGGGAGAAAAACCGTTGGTTAATAAGGGGTGCTGCAAGCGGAGATTTGCAGCACCCTTGTGTTATAATGGAAAGGAGGCGCCGTATGGCGGACCGGACCGAAAACCCGGCATTGGTCACCGGGCGTGTGCATTCCGTGGAATCATTCGGCTCGGTAGACGGGCCGGGGGTGCGGTATGTGCTGTTCTTGCAGGGGTGCTTGCTGCGCTGCCTGTACTGCCACAACCCGGATACTTGGTGCGGCGGGGACGGGCGGGAAACAACAGCGGCCGAAGTTTTGCGGGATATCCGGAAATACAAAAGCTTCATCGCGGGCGGCGGTGTCACGCTATCCGGCGGGGAGCCGCTGCTTCAGCCCGAATTTTGCCGCGCCGTGCTGGCGGGCTGCGCCGCCATGGGGCTGCACACGGCGTTGGATACCGCCGGGGCGGTTCCGCTGGAACAGTGCCGCGCCGCGGTGGAGCAGGCAGATTTGCTTTTACTGGACATCAAGGCCATGGATCCCGCGCTCTGTAGCCAAATTACCGGGCAGGACAACCGCCATGCGCTGCGGATGCTGGATTTTTGCGAACAGAAGAAAAAGCCCGTATGGATCCGACATGTTGTGGTGCCGGGGCTGACCGACCCGCCCGCCCGGCTGAAAGTGCTGGCGGATTACCTGGTGCGATTCCAATGCGTCCGGCGGGTGGAATTGCTGCCTTTCCACCAAATGGGCCGGTATAAATGGGAGTCGCTGCGCATTCCGTACGCGCTGAAAGACACGCCGGAGCCGGGTGCGGCGGCCATGACGGCCGCGCGGGCGATTTTTGCGCGCCGCGGACTCCCGGTAGGGGAAAGGGAACCATAAAAAATAGCCGGATTTGAAAAAGTTGTAGATACAGGTCTTTTCACTTTTGAAAACCTGTGGTAAGATGATATCAGCTTTATAACCGCGCACGGATGGAATTTTTAAAAGATTCCCTGGGAACAGGCGCATTCGTCCTTATACCGGATAGCCGGGGGGCAGGGGCGGCACAAAGGGGAAACCGGGCGGAAAAACATCCCAGACTTGCGGGAAAGGTGAGGTTTGAGAGATGGAACAGAAGTGTGTGATCGGCATCGACGTCGGTACGTCGGGGTGTAAAATCCTGGCGATGGACAGCAGCGGGGGCATTCTTCATTCGGTGATCGAGGAATATCCCTCTTACGCGCCGCATCCGGGTTGGTCCGAACAGGATCCGGAAGACTGGTGGCGCGGCGTGGTCCGCGGCTTGGGCCGCATGCTGCCCGAAATTTCCAGTTACCAAATTGCCGCGGTGGGCTTTTCCGGCCAGATGCACGGCATGGTGGCGCTGGACGAGCGCAACCAAGTGATCCGCCGGGCGATTTTATGGAACGACCAGCGGACCCAGCCCCAATGTGACGAAATAACCGAACGCGCCGGCGGGCTCAGCGCGCTGTTGTCCTATACAAACAACCGGATGCTGACCGGTTTTACCGGCGGCAAGATTCTGTGGATGAAGGAGTGCGAGCCGGAAAACTATCAGCGGACCAAAATGATTCTGAACCCCAAGGATTACATACGGTTCCGCCTGTCGGGGCTGGCGCTGACCGAGGTGTCGGATGCTTCCGGCACGGGGTTCTTTGATGTCAAGCACCGCGCGTGGGCTGCCGATTTGATTGAAAAGGCTGGGCTGTCCCCCTCGATTTTCCCCCCCGTTGTGGAATCCACCGCCGAAGCGGGCAGGGTTTCGGCCCAGGCGGCCGCGGAAACCGGCCTGCCCGAAGGGACGCCCCTTTCTGCTGGCGGCGGCGACGCTGTCATCTCGACCACCGGCTTGGGGCTGATCCGCCCCGGGCGGATTGGCATTACGCTGGGGACCTCTGGCGTGGTGGCCATGGGACTGCCGGGCTACATGGAAAACCCGGAAGGACTGCTGCAGATGTCCTGCAACAACGCACCCGGTACCTGGCACGCCATGGGGGTGACGCTGGCTGCCGCAGGTTCTTATCAATGGTTCCGCGACACGTTTGGCGATTTGGAGATGGAGGCCGCCAAAGCCTTTGGGAAAAGCGCTTTCTATTTATTGGACCAAGAGGCGGCTAAAATCCCAGCGGGCAGCGACGGCGTCATCTTTTTACCCTACCTGACCGGCGAGCGCGCCCCCTTGAACGACCCTGCCGCTACCGGCGCGTTCCTGGGCATTACCGCCCAAACCGCCAAGGGCCATTTTTCCCGCGCGGTGATGGAGGGCGTGGCGTTTTCCCTGAAGCAGGTGTATGATTTGATTATGAGCGTTAACAAAGGCGGTGTTTGTTCGGACGAGATCGTGTTGGCTGGCGGCGGAGCGGTCAGCCCCGTGTGGCGGCAGATTTTCGCCGACGTATTTAATCTTCCGGTCCGGACGGTATACGGCAGCGCGGAGGGGGGCTCCTTTGGCGCCGCCCTGGTTGCCGGAGTCACCGGCGGCCTGTGGAAAAATTTGGAAGATACCGTATCCCTGATCACCCCCCAAAGCGAGACGAAGCCCATTTTGGCAAATGTGCCGGTTTACCAAAAGCAGTACGAAAAGTACGTGCGGTTTTACGATGCCCTCAAATGGAGTTACCGATAAATATATCACATTGGAGGTTATTACATGAAAAGCAACATTCCCGTAGTAAAACTGGGCATTGTGGCTGTTAGCCGCGATTGCTTCCCCATCGCGCTTTCCGAGCGCCGCCGGGCCGCTTTGGTGGCTTCGTGCCAGAAGAAGGGCGTGCCGGTGGTGGAAATTAAAGCGACGGTGGAAAACGAAAACGGCTCGATGGCCGCGCTGAAGGAACTGAAGGACAATGGCTGCAACGCGCTGCTGATTTACCTGGGCAACTTCGGCCCCGAGGGGCCCGAAACCATCGTGGCCCAGCGTTTTGGCGGCCCGGTGATGTTCGCGGCCGCCGCGGAGGAAACGATGGAAGATCTGCACAACGGCCGCGGCGACGCGTACTGCGGCATGCTGAACGCCAGCTATAGCTTGGCGCTGCGCGGCGTGCGGGCTTACATCCCCGAATACCCTGTGGGCAACGCGGACGAAGTCGCTGATATGATCGCTGAATTTTTGCCCATTGCCCGCGTCGTGCTGGGTATCAAGGGCCTTAAGCTGTTCGGTTTCGGCCCCCGCCCGCAGGACTTTATCGCCTGCAACGCGCCCATCAAACCCCTGTTCGACCTGGGCATCAATGTGCAGGAAAACTCCGAGCTGGATTTGCTGGTGGCGTATAAAAAGCACGCGGGCGACCCCCGTATTCCCGAAATTATTGCCGATATGGAAAAAGAAATGGGCGCCGGCAACAAAATGCCCGGCATACTGCCCCGGCTGGCCCAATACGAGGCGACGTTGATCGACTGGATGCAGGATAATTTGGGCGCGTCGGAATACGCGGTGTTCGCCAACAAGTGCTGGCCCGCCTTCCAGACCGAATTCGGTTTTGTGCCCTGCTACGTCAATTCCCGTTTTGCTTCCCGCTTGATTCCCATTTCCTGCGAGGTGGACTTCTACGGCGCGGTGTCCGAATATATCATCGCCTGCGCCACGGAAATTGCCCCCACCCTGCTGGATATCAACAACAGCGTGCCCCAGGATATGTTTAACCAGCACATCAAGGGCAAATACGATTACCAGATTACCGATACTTTCATGGGCTTCCATTGCGGCAACACCCCGGTGTGCCATCTGACCAAGCCGGAGATGAAATACCAGCTGATTATGAAGCGTTCCTTGGAGCCGGACGGCGAACCGGATATTACCCGCGGCACCATCGAGGGCGATATCAAGCCCGGCGACATCACCTTCTTCCGCCTGCAGGGCACGGCGGGCTGCGAGCTGAAGAGCTACGTGGCCCAGGGCGAAATTTTGCCGGTGGCCACCCGTTCTTTCGGCGGCATCGGCGTGTTCGCCATTCCGGAAATGGGCCGGTTCTACCGCCATGTGCTCATTGCCAAGAACTACCCCCACCACGGCGGCGTTGCTTTCGGCAAGGTGGGCAAGGTGCTGTTTGCGGCCATGAAGCTACTCGGTATTGAAGATGTGGCTTTCAACCAACCCAAGGGTATGCTGTACAAGGACGAAAATCCCTTCGCATAAGGAGAGAATAGCGAAAAGCACCGCAGCCGGTTTACCGGCTGCGGTGCTTTTTTGTGAAGATATTTTAAAAGTTGTATGCAGTGTTTACCGAAAAAAGGTCCTTTGTTTTTGCGTTATTCGGCGTAACCGTTGGGGTTTTGGCTTTGCCAGCGCCAGGAATCGGCACACATGCGATCCAGATCGAATTGGGCCTTCCAACCCAGTTCCCGGGCCGCTTTCGAGGGGTCGGAGTAAACGGCGGGCAAATCCCCTTCCC
>CABQAC010000092.1 GCA_902462035.1 uncultured Eubacteriales bacterium | reverse complement strand
CCACCGCCCTTCCGATTTATTTTTGCTGCAAATAGGCAATAATCATTGCCCCGGGGCCGATGTGCGTCCCTACAATTCCGCCCACCGGGTAAATGGGGCAGTCCGAAAAATGGTACCGTGCCATGGCCAACTCCCGGAACTTCAGGCAGGAGTCCTGAACATGGGAATATCCGAAATAAACCGGCGCCGCCGGATCTACCGCCGGAACGTCTCCCATCATACGGAAGATGGACTGAGCACTTCCTTGGAATCCCCGTGCTTTATCCGCCATTACGAGGCCGCCGTCCCGGATTTCGATAATGGGCTTGATGTTGAGCATGCTGCCCACCATAGCGGCGCCCCGGGACAGCCGCCCGCCCTTAAGCAGGTAATCCAGCGTGTCCACCATTCCCCACAGCCGCACGCGCCCGGCGGCGTCTTCCACCGCCGCCGCGATGTCGTCGGCGGATTTTCCCTGTTCCCGCAGGCGAACGGCATATTCTACCAGCAGCCGCTGGCCGATTACCGCCTGTTTGGAATCGACGATATGGATATTGTGATATCCGCAGATTTTCTTTGCCATGTGGGCGGACTGGACCGTTCCGCTCAGCTTGCCGGAAAGGGTAATAACCACCGCGCCGCCGCCGGCGTCCCGCGCCTGCTCAAACAGCGCCTCGTATTCATGGGGTGTCGCCTGGCTGGTAGAAGGAAGCTGCTTGGCGCTGGCAAGCAATGAATAGAATTGGTGAAAGCCCTCGTCTTGTTCCTGGTAAAATACCTGCTCGCCAAAAATAATTTTCAGCGGAATGATCTCGATGCCCTTTTCTTTGGCTTCGGCGGGCGTAAAATCCGCCGCGGAATCGGTAATGATTTGAATCATGTGGTTTCCTCTCCTTCGTCGCGCGGTTCCCCGGCAAATTGCGCGATCTGCGCCAACAAGCGGTCCAGATGTTCCAGCTCCGCCGGGGTCAGCCGCGCTCGGATCCGCCGCATCAGTACAGCGGTATCCTTATTTTTCAGCCCATATCCGTTCAAATATTTTTCCGTTACCACCAGGGCGGATTCCCGCTTGTCGCTTGGCGACGCCACTTTTTTAACATACCCTTTTTCCGCCAGGCTGTTTACTTTGTAGGTGGCATTGGGCAGCGAAATATTTAAAAAGGACGCGAATTCGGTCAGCGTGGGGCGGCCCAGAAGATAAATAATCTCGACACAGGAGTATTCCGTGGCGGTCAGCCGGTCGCCAAGCCTGGTGCTTTCCTCGGCCATCCGCTTGTAATAGTTCAAGCGGAACTGGAGGTATAGCCGCTCAAAATTTTCTTCCAGCACGTTTACTCCCCCAATAGTTCAAATATTTTAATTAAAAATCCTTATGTATTATACCGGCTGACGGTCGTTTCGTCAAGTGAAAAGATCGATTTTCAAAAGCGTTATATTGCCATTTTCCGCCCGTTTTACGGCAAAAAGAAAAGCGGGAGGATTTTCCTCCCGCTAGACCAATATGTAAGGCTTAAGACACGCTTGCCTGGCTGTCGGCGACCCTGACGATAGGCCGCGCAAGCCGGTCGCGGTACCGGACCAGACGAAACCGGTTGTACCGCTGAATCGCCACATAGGGAAGATGTAACAGCGCGATGGCCAATGCGCAAGGTATTTTTAACGGGCCGGACACAAACAATAACAATACGCCTGCCAATAAAAAATTAGAAAAATGGATCCATTCGCCCCGGCAGGTTTCTAGTATAAAGCGGTCTAAATACGCCACCGTAACACCATCCAGATGTTCTTTGGAAAAGCCGCCGTCCGGCACCCTTTGCGGAAGTTTGTCTTTCCAGGATTTTATCCGCAGGCGCCGCTGGTACCACTTGCCGTCTTGCTCCCAGCCAAAGGGCTGGTAGCGTTTTCTGGTTTCGTCAAACATGGATTCCCCGCGCCGTGTGCCCAGCAAAAAAACGGCCAGATGCCATAACGCGGCAAAAATCGCAATGGAAAATAATTGCCGGACATAAAAAATGATATGGTCCAACAAAACAATCCCTCCTCCTGTTGCCTATCAGTCTACAAAATAGATTTGAACAAATTATGGCCAAATACTCGCTTTTTTTAAAATTCCGCTGGTTTTGTCCGTATTCGCCCTGTCCTTCGCTTTTCGGTTCCGCTTTTGTAAAGTATATGCAGCGCCAGTCCAAGAACAGCATGCCGGAAAGAAAAATGCCAGGAAGTACATAAACCGCAAACTTTTTTACATCATATTTCATCCGGCAAGAGGCAAATTAAGAAGGCAACGCATTGAGAGGTGATGAATTGAAAAAAACGATCAAAACGATTACAGGCTGTCTTGCATTTATGATGGTTCCGCTGTTCGCATTGGCCGCCGTTCTGTCAACAAGGCTGCCAGATTCCTATTCGGTAGCCGCAGGCACCGAATTACAGGTCAACGCCGGATTTCCGGTCACGGCGGATTCCGGCGTACAACAGGCGTCCGCCGTCAACGGCGGGGGAAGGTATCAATCTTCCCTAAAACTATTCGGCGTGATGCCGATTAAAGAAGTATCGGTCAATGTGGTGGAACCGTCGTACGTCATTCCCTGCGGTACCCCGTTCGGCCTAAAAATGTTTACCGACGGCGTATTGGTGGTCGGGATGTCCGATGTGGACACCGCAAACGGCACGAAGAACCCGGCGGTGGACGCGGGGTTGAAAGTGGGAGATGTCATTCTTTTTATCAACGGTGTCCGCATGACCAGCAACCGGCTGGCCGCCCAGGCGTTTGAACAATGCGAGGGCAAACCGCTGGATTTGGTGGTGAAACGCGACGACTTGGAATTCAATGCAAAGCTGACGCCTCAGTTTTCGGTTTCCTGCGACAGTTATAAAGCGGGCCTTTGGATCCGCGACAGCTCCGCGGGTATCGGGACGATGACCTTTGTGGATCCCGCCACCGGCATGTTTGGCGGATTGGGGCACGGTGTTTGCGACGTGGATACCGGTGAAGTGGTGCCGATTTTGTCCGGCGACGTTATGCATGTGGATTTGATCGGCATTACCAAAGGCGTCCGCGGACAGGCCGGTGAATTAAAAGGCTATTTTTCCAGTGACCAGCCGGACGGCATTTTGTTGGACAACAACGAAACCGGCGTTTACGGAACTTTGAACCAGATTCCAACCGGCCAAACCGTGCCGGTCGCCATGAAGCAGGAAGTTCAAAAAGGCAAGGCCCAAATCATGGCTACTGTGGAAAATGGCGTGACTCAATACTATGATGTGGAAATCGAAAAGGTTTATTACGATGACAATCAAATTACCAAAAATATGATTATTCGGATCACGGACCAAGATCTGCTCGCCAAAACGGGCGGTATCATCCAGGGGATGAGCGGGTCCCCCATTCTGCAAAATGGAAAATTAATCGGTGCCGTCACCCATGTATTTGTCAACGATCCGACCAAAGGATACGCGATCTTCGCCGAGAACATGGTGGCCGAATCACAAAATATCGCAAAAGCTGGGAAGAATAAGGTCGCCTAGCGTCGAATGGTGGGCAAAGAAAAAATTTTAACCGTCAGCAGCAAGAAATTTGAAAAAGTCTATTGCCAAATATACCAATATATGGTAATATAAAAGCACTCAATAACAAGATGATGGAGGATGGCTCATGGAAAAGCAAATCAAGCTGTTGATGGCAGAGGACTTGTCGGAATTCGGAACCCAGATGGATGAAAAACTGAAAAACTATGGCGTAAACGTGATTCGCGTCCCGAAAGATGGGGTTAAGACGCTGGAAGCCGTAGAGCTTTACCAGCCTGACCTGATATTGATGGACGCATTTATGCCCCGTATCGACGCCATTGGCGTCATGGCTGCCATCCGCAGCCAGAATACGTCGAAAAAGCCGGAGTTCCTGATTTTGCTCTCCTTTGATAGCCCCATGTTGGAAAAGGAACTGCTGGGCGCCGGGGCGCGTTACTGCTTTGTCCGGCCGCTGGATACCAAGGAATTGTCCGACCGTATTTTACAGATTTCCAGCATGACAGCCAGCACGGTGGCCATGCCGCAGAAAAATGCTCTGCCGGACAGCTTGAAAATTGAAATTACTGAAATCCTCCATCAGATCGGTGTGCCCGCCCATATTAAGGGTTATCATTATCTGCGCACCGCCATTATGCTTTCGGTTAAAAATCCGGATATCATCAATGCGGTGACCAAACAGCTTTATCCCACCGTGGCCAAGCAATACGAAACGACCTCCTCCCGCGTGGAGCGGGCCATCCGCCACGCAATCGAGGTTGCGTGGGACCGCGGCGACGTAGACGTGCTCAACTCCTATTTCGGCTATACCATCCACAACGGCAGGGGAAAGCCCACCAATTCGGAATTTATCGCCATGATTGCGGACAAGCTCCGCCTGCAGCTCCGGCCCGCCAGCTAAAAATTTTCGGCCGCGTTTTTTCCTTTTGGGGAAGAACGCGGCTGATTTTGTGTTGTAACAAAAATATGACCCGATACAAGCAGAAGATTGACAAACACAAGGTATGGAATTATCATAAAAGAAGTGAAATCGGATTTCAACAAATTTCAACAAAGGGTGATATGCATGCATGAGGTATTGAAAAAAATTTCCGCCATCGGCATCGTTCCGGTCATTAAGATCGAGGATGTATCCAAAGCGGTGCCGCTAGCCAAGGCTTTGTGTGACGGTGGCCTTCCCTGCGCCGAAATTACCTTCCGCGCAGCGGGTGCCGACAAGGCCATCCGCGCCATTACCGACGCGCTGCCGGACATGCTGGTGGGCGCTGGTACCGTGCTGACCACCGAGCAGGTGGACCAGGCGGTGGAAGCGGGCGCCAAGTTTATCGTCAGCCCCGGCTTGAACCCCAAGGTGGTGCGTTATTGCGTGGAAAAGGGCATTCCCGTAACCCCTGGGTGCGCCAACCCCAGCGATATTGAACAGGCCATTGAACTGGGTCTGGACGTCGTGAAATTCTTCCCGGCGGAAGCGGCGGGCGGCATTAAGATGATCAAAGCCATGTCCGCGCCCTATGGCAATATTAAATTTATGCCCACCGGCGGCATCAACGCCAAAAACTTAAACGATTACCTTTCCTTCCCCAAGATCATCGCCTGCGGCGGCAGCTGGATGGTCAGCGAAGATTTGATCAAGGCCGGCGAATTCGGACAGATTACCGCCCTGGCCCGCCAGGCTGTACAGGAAATGCTGGGCTTTGAGCTGGCGCATGTGGGCATCAACGCGGCGGACGGCGCCGAGGCTTCTTGCGTTGCCAACCGGTTTGCGCAGGTGTTCGGCATGGCCGCGAAGGAGGGCAACAGTTCGGTGTTCGCGGGTACGGCGGTCGAGGTTATGAAGAAACCGTACCTGGGCGCCATGGGCCATATTGCCATCCGCACCAATTACATCGAGCGTGCCGCCCATTACCTGGAAAGCTGCGGCGTGGAGATGAATTGGGAATCCGCCAAGTATGGCGACAAGAAGGAACTGAAAGCCGTTTACTTAAAAGAGGAAATGGGTGGCTTCGCGGTGCATTTGGTACAGAAATAATTTTTGGTTCAGAAGCCTGCCGCATGATTTGGGCGTTTTGAGTACAAGGTAAAAACCGCAAAACAAAAAGAAAACCGCCAGCCCCGGTAATATTGGGGCTGGCGGGTTCTTTTTGTTTTGCAATTAGGAGAGCTTTGCCTTCAGGTTCTCCAGCTGCTGCTTCAGTTCACCAGGCAGCTTGTCGCCAAACTTCGCGTAGAAGGAGTCGATGCCGTCGACTTCCTGTTTCCACAGATCCTTGTCAACCTCCAGAATGCCCTCGAGGGTATCCAGGCTGATGTCCAGGCCGGCGGTATTGATATCTTCGGCATTGGGAACATAGCCGATGGGGGTTTCCTTGGCGCCAACGGTGCCTTCGCAGCGCTTGAGGATCCACTCGAGCACGCGCAGGTTGTCACCGAAGCCAGGCCAGATGAAGTGGCCTTCGTCATCCAGACGGAACCAGTTGACATTGAAGATCTTCGGCGCTTTGTCGCCCAGCTTTTCGCCCATTTCCAGCCAGTGGGCAAAATAATCGCCCATATGGTAGCCGCAGAAAGGCAGCATCGCCATGGGATCGCGGCGGACGACACCCACGGCGCCGGCGGCGGCGGCAGTGGTTTCGGACGCCATGATGGAGCCTACGAACACGCCGTTGTTCCAATCCTTGGACTGGTACACCAGGGGCGCGGTCTTCGCGCGGCGGCCGCCGAACACGATGGCGGAAATCGGCACGCCGGTGCCGGAATCAAATTCGCTGCTGATGCAGGGGCAATTCTTGGCGGGAGCCGTGAACCGGCTGTTGGGATGCGCGCCCTTCTCGGAAGAAGCGGTGCCGTCCCAGGGATTGCCCTTCCAATCCACCGCGTTCTTCGGCGGATTTTTGTCCAGGCCCTCCCACCACACGGTGTTGTCGTCCAGCTTGTGGACCACGTTGGTGAAGATGGTGCCCTGCTGGGTAGAAGCCAGCGCATTGGGGTTGGATTTGGCGTTGGTGCCGGGCGCCACGCCGAAGAACCCGTTTTCGGGGTTTACGGCCCACAAGCGGCCGTCGGGGCCGACGCGCATCCAGGCAATGTCGTCGCCCACGCACCAAACCTTATAACCCTTGGCCTTGTAAGCCTCGGGCGGAATGAGCATGGCCAGGTTGGTCTTGCCGCAGGCGGACGGGAAGGCGGCGGCGATATACTTGATCTCGCCTTGGGGATTCTCGATGCCGAGAATCAACATGTGCTCGGCCATCCAGCCTTCGTTTCTGCCCAGGAAGGAAGCGATGCGCAGCGCGAAGCACTTCTTGCCCAGCAGCACGTTTCCGCCGTAACCGGAGTTGACGGAGATGATGGTGTTGTCCTCGGGGAAATGGCAGATATAGCGCTTTTCAGCGTCGATCTGGCATTTGCAGTGCAGGCCCTTGACAAAGTCGTCGCTGTCGCCCAGGGCATCCAGCACGTTCTGGCCCACACGGGTCATGATGGACATATTGAGCACCACGTAGATGGAGTCGGTCAGCTCGATGCCGATTTTGGAGAAAGGAGAACCAACGGGACCCATGGAATACGGGATGACATACATGGTGCGGCCGGCATAGCTGCCGCGGGCGATGTCATACAGCATTTTGTAAGCTTCATCCGGCGCTTTCCAGTGGTTGGTGGGGCCGGCGTCCTCCTCCTTGCGGGAGCAGATAAAAGTGCGGTCCTCCACACGGGCTACGTCGTTGACAGCAGTGCGGTGCAGGTAGCAGCCAGGCAGCTTTTCCTGGTTGAGTTCGATCATTTCACCGGTCGCGCAAGCCTGCGCGCGCAGTTCCTCCAATTGCTTTTCAGAACCGTCGATCCAAACCATATGATCCGGATTGACAAGTTTCTTCATTTCCTCGATCCACGAGAGAACGGATTTGTTGCTCGTCATTCGATTTTCCCCTTTCTTCTCTTACGACCTTTCGGTCAAGCGCATTTGTATTTATTATAATATAGCTTCTTGCATAGTTCAATTAAAAAACTGTTAATTTTATGACAAACCTTTTGCAGAATTTTCGGTTAAATTGCATTTTCTTGTTGGCGTTCCTGCAAAAATATCCGCGAATAAGGGATATCATCCGATTCGGTTCGGACATGTACGCAAGATTTAACCGCTTTACCTGCGCAATGCTGATTACTTCTTATCCAGGTCCCGATATTCGGCGGGGATGGAATCTTTTTGGTCCAGCCGTAAGATCCGTTTGCTTTCGAACGAGACGAATACCACCAGCACCAGCCCCACAACGCCGCCCACAATCATGCCGATCCCCAGCAGCAGCGCAATCCACGAAAGGGTACGGAAGGGGTTAAACGCCATGACAAGGCCCAAGACGGCCAGTACGCCCCCAAAAATCAGCATGCCTTTGGCCCCGGGTTCCCCCGCCAGGTTCATCGACCAGCCCAGTAGCAGCGCTACCGCACCCATCAAGATCAGGTAAATCCCCAAAAACAGGGGAAACAGCCCGGCAAAGGCGCTGGGGTTGACCAAGATCACGGCGCCGATCACCACCAGCACCACGCCCAACAGCAGCTG
>CABQAC010000091.1 GCA_902462035.1 uncultured Eubacteriales bacterium | reverse complement strand
AGCCGCCCAGCCCGCCGGGATGCACCACCACCCGGCTGCCGCCCAGCCAGTCCGCCGCCCGGGCGCTTTGCAGAATATACCCGACGGAATTTTCCCGTTTTTGCGCGTCGGCCGAAGCCAGCGAGATATAGTACGGCGCATGCACCGAAATGGCGATATCCAGCGGCTCCGCAAGGGCGGCAAAGGCGCGTGCGGCTTCCTCCTTCACCCGCACCCCGCGGCCGCATTGGTATTCAAAGGCGGTCAGCCCCCGCTTGCCCAAATAAGCAATCAGCTGCGCGGTGGACTTTGCCCCTTCCCGCGCCGACTGATCGCAATGGCCGGCGGGGCCAAACCGAACCATATTCATCCCAACTGCACGTTCCTTCCTTTTCGCGGCGCTGGACTGCCGGATTACCCGCCTTTTCGTTTTCCGCGTTTGAGCAGCGGTTTTTCCAGCCGCCGCTTAAACCGCAGCAGGGGCTGGTCCTCCGGCTCCACCGGTTCCACCAACGCCGAGGGCATCCCCCCCAGGTTAGCCCCCAAAACATCGGTAAACAACTGGTCGCCCACCACCAGGATCTCCCGTTTTTTCAAGTTCATCTGTTTGCGGCAGCGGGCAAACCCGGCGGGAAGCGGCTTTAACGCCATGCTGACAAACGGCAGGCCGAACTTTTCGGCGAACGGGGCCACCCGCTCCCGGGTATTATTGGACACGATCATCATTTTCATGCCGGCCTCCCGCATTTCCCGCGCCCACCGCAGCGCGGCCGGCAGCGGATCCGGGGAGCCGTGGGACGAAAGGGTATTGTCCACGTCCAGCAGGATACCGCGAATCCCCATCTGCGCAAGATCGGTCTTTGTAATATCCTCCACCCGTTTAAAATAGCGGGTGGGCAAAAAAAGCGCCATGGCGTTCCCTTCCTTCCCCACATGTTCCGTGTAAACGGAAATAAAAAAGCGGGCAGCATTTGCCCGCTTTTCTTCTTCCATCGCTGCGATCACTCACGCAAAAGAATTATTTGAATTTGCGCTTGCGAGCTGCCTCGGATTTCTTCTTGCGCCGCACGGAGGGCTTTTCGTATGCTTCCCTCTTGCGCACCTCGGCAATGACTCCGGATTTGGCGCATTGCTTTTTGAAGCGTCTCAGCGCGCTTTCAAGAGACTCATTGTCTTTGATCCGAATTTCTGACATGATTTCTACCCTCCCCTCCGCCTTACGGCAGGGGTATTAAACCCGAAGATACAATTGTTATTATACAATACCCTTTGCGCCTGTGTCAAGTATCACCCACCAGGAATTATTTCACCACCAAGTTGACCAGCTTGCCGGGCACGTATATCTCCTTGACCACCCGTCCTTCCGCAAGGAACGGGGCGATTTTTACGTCCGCCTTGGCCAACGCGATGGCTTCGGCCGCCTTGACAGCGGCGTCCGCCGTGATTTTCCCCCGCACCTTGCCGTTTACCTGCACCGCAAGCTCGATGGTATCCTCGCGGCATTTCGCCGGGTCATAAACCGGCCAGGGCTGCTCGCAGCAAAGCACGCCGGGGGTAAAAGCCATCCGCTCCCATACTTCCTCCGCCACATGGGGGGCGAAGGGGCAAAGCAGCAGGCAGAAAACCCGCAGTTCCCCGCGTGTGACCGCGCCTGTGTCGGTCAAGTCGTTAATCAGGCTCATCATCGCCGCAATGGCGGTATTGAATTTCAGGTTTTCGATATCCTCGCCCACCTTGCGGATGGCCTTGTGCACCGGCGCTTCCAGCTCGGGGCGGATATCCTCGCGGTCCGTCACAATATCCTGCAGGTTCCAGAACCGGTCCAAAAACCGCTTGGATCCCTTGACGCTGGAAAAGCTCCACGGCGCGGCTTTTTCAAAATCGCCGATGAACATCTCGTAAATCCGCAGGGTGTCGGCGCCAAAATCCCGCACAATATCGTCCGGGTTCACCACGTTGCCCCGGGACTTGCTCATCTTTTCGCCGTTCTCGCCCAAAATCATGCCGTGGCTGGTGCGCTTCTGGTACGGCTCCTTGGTGGGAACCAAGCCGATATCGTACAAAAACTTATACCAGAACCTGCTGTACAGCAGGTGCAGGGTGGTATGTTCCATGCCGCCGTTGTACCAATCCACCGGCGCCCAGTAGCGCAGCGCGTCCGGGCCGACCAGCGCGTCCGGGTTGCGGGGGTCCATATACCGCAGGAAATACCAGCTGGATCCGGCCCATTGGGGCATGGTGTCCGTCTCCCGCTTGGCGGGGCCGCCGCAGTGGGGGCAGGTGGTGTTCACCCAATCGGTCATGGCGGCCAGGGGCGATTCTCCGTTTTCCGTCGGCTCGTAGGACGCAACCTCCGGCAAACGCAGTGGCAGTTCGCTTTCGGGCAGGGGAACAAAGCCGCACTTGCCGCAATGGACAATGGGAATCGGCTCGCCCCAGTAACGCTGGCGGGAGAATACCCAGTCCCGCAGCTTAAAGTTGACCTTGGAATGGCCGCGGCCCTCTTTTTCAATCCATTCGGTAATGGCCTTTTTCGCCTGTTCCACAGTCATGCCGTCCAGCATGCCGGAATTGACCATCACGCCGGTTTCGCAGTCGGTAAAGGCTTCCTTGGCGACATCGCCGCCCTTTACCACTTCGATGATGGGCAGCTGGAACTTCTTGGCAAACTCCCAGTCGCGGGTATCGTGGCCGGGCACCGCCATAATGGCGCCCGTTCCGTAAGAAACCAGCACGTAGTCGGACACAAAGATGGGAATTTCTTTCCCGTTGACCGGGTTGATGGCGGTTACGCCCTGCAGCCGCACGCCGGTTTTTTCTTTGGCGACCTCGGTGCGCTCAAAGTCCGATTTACGGGCCGCCGCCGCCTGGTATTCCTCTATTTCCGCCAAGTTCGAAAGCCTTGACGCCCACCGGGCAAGGTTTGGATGTTCCGGTGAAATAACCATGTAAGTGGCGCCGAACAGCGTGTCCGGGCGGGTGGTATAAACGGTCAGCTTATCGCCCGCGGTGGTGTCGAAATCCACCTCGGCACCGGTGGAACGCCCGATCCAGTTCTTCTGCTGGGCCTTGACCCGCTCGGGGTAATCCACCAAATCCAGGTCGTCGATCAGCCGCTGGGCATAGGCGGTAATTTTCAGCATCCACTGGGATTTGACCTTGCGCACCACCTCGCTGCCGCACCGCTCGCAGACGCCGTTGACAACTTCCTCGTTGGCAAGCACGCATTTGCAGGAAGTGCACCAGTTGACGGCCATCTCCTTTTTGTACGCCAGTCCCTTTTCGAACATTTTCAAAAAGATCCACTGGGTCCATTTGTAATAGTCCGGGTCGGTGGTGTTGATTTCCCGGCTCCAGTCAAAGGAAATTCCCAGCGATTGTATCTGCTGTTTGAACCGCGCGATATTCTGCCGGGTGACGATTTCCGGATGTACATGGTTCTTAATGGCATAGTTTTCGGTGGGCAGGCCAAATGCGTCCCATCCGATGGGGTACAGCACGTTGTAGCCCTGCATCCGCCGCTTGCGCGCCACGATATCCAGCGCGGTATACGGGCGGGGGTGCCCCACGTGCAGGCCCTGCCCCGAAGGGTAGGGGAATTCGATCAAGGCGTAAAACTTGGGGCGGTCCGATTGGTTGGACGCGTGAAAAACGCCCTTTTCCTCCCATTTTTTTTGCCATTTCGGCTCGATAGCCTGGTAATCGTACTTCATTTCTATGACTCATCCTTTCGCCGGGCTGGATATGTTGCCTTGCGACGTCTTATTTCTTCCGTTTCCGCAGTCCCTTCCCAAGGCATCCGCGTTACGCCTTCAAAAAAGCCGCCGTATCGATTTGTTCGCCGTCTTTCCACAGCCGTTCCAGATCGTAAAAATCCCGGGTTTCCTCTAAAAACACGTGAACAATCACATGGCCGTAATCAAGTAAAATCCAGGTATTGGAATGGTGCCCCTCGATATGCCCGGGCGCTTCGCCCGCCTCTTTCAGCTGGAACTCCACCTCGTCGGCCAGCGCCTTGATGTGGGTGCTGCTGGTGCCGGTAGCGATGACAAAATAATCGGCAAGGATGCTCAGATCCCGAATGCCGATCACCTTGATGTCCTGCGCTTTTTTGCTGTCCAGCGCCTTGGCGGCCGCTTTTGCCAGTTCGGCAGATGTCAAATTCGGTTCCTCCCTTTTTATAACCGCCGCGGTTACCGCGGCGTGAGATGCTGCAATCTATTTGTTTTTTGGTAAACGGTTTCGTTAAACGCCTCCACCGTGTTCAGGTGGATGGGCAGCCCCCGCCCGGCCAGGTCGCGGATAGTGTAGGACAGCCCCTCGTGCAAAGCGGCTTCCAAACTTTCCCCAGCCTTGCGCCGCATTTGTTCAACCCCGTCATAATCCCGTTCATCCGAAATAAAGTCCGCGATATAAACCACCTTTTCCAGCAGGGTCATCCCCGCCCGGCCGGTGGTGTGGAACCGGATGGCCTGCAGCACCTCCGCGTCCCGTATTCCGTACGCGGTCTGTACCAGGCAACACCCGGAAATCGCATGCAGCAGCTTGTAGGAGCTTTGCTCCACAGTGTCTAGCATTATACCAAAGTCCCGGATCATTTGCAACTGATCCGCCGGGTCGGTCTCCTTGGTGATGTCGTGCAAAATACCCGCCAATTCCGCTTGCTCCGGGTCCGCGCCATATCGCTCGGCAAGGCGGACCGCCGCCTTTGCCACACCCAGCGAATGCTGGTACCGCCGGGGCGAAAGCCGCCTTTTAATCTCCCCGTCGAAGAATTGCTTGTCCATCCGCATCCCCCTAACGATATAGGTTGTTGCTTCTAATATACTCCTCCACCGCTTTTGGTACAAGCCCTTCTATGCTTTTTCCTGCTTTGACCATCTGCCGCACCATGGTAGACGATATAGCCGGAGGAAATTCGTCCAGCACAAGCGCGTTTCCTCCCGCTTGTTCCAACACACGGGCAAACCGGCGCAGCTCCGTAGCCGAAACCGCGTCCCGGGGCGCGGCGCAGACCGTGGCCAGGGATAAAATTTCGCGGAACGCCACCCACCGGTCCAACGTTAAAAACATGTCGGCGCCGGTGATCAGGTACAGCGCCGCGCCGGGGAATTCCTGCCGCAGCTGGCGCAGGGTGTCCACCGTGTAGCTTTTGCCCTCGCGCCGCAGTTCCAAATCCCGCACGCCCAGCGCGGGATTGCCCGCGGCCGCCAAAAGGCACATCCGAAGCCGCTGTTCTCCCGTAGCCAAATCCGCGGCCTCCTTGTGGGGCGGGATGCCGGTGGGAATCAGCAGCACCTGGTTCAAACACAGCCGCTGCAAAAAAGCGGTTGCCAAATATAAATGCCCGTTGTGAATGGGATTGAAGGTTCCGCCCAAGACGGCGATCCGTTGCCCCTCCACCGCGTTACCCCTCCTGTTTATCGTTGGTTTCACCGCCGCGGACGATCCGCCCGGGGCAGCTCGATAACCGGCTTTTCCGCGTTCCGGCGGTACAATACAAATTTGGAGCCGATCACCTGCACGACTTCGGCCGCCACCGAACCGGCGATTTGCTCCGCCGTCTCTTTTGGGGAAAGGGGGGAAGTCTCCAGCACCTTGCCCTTGATCAATTCCCGGGCGGTCAGCGCGTCGTCCGCCTGTTTGACCAGTTCCGGAGAGACGCCGCCCTTTCCCGCCATTAAAATAGTGTCCGCATTGCTCGCGAGTCCTTTTAAAAAAGCGCGCTGCTTGCTTGTGAGCATTTATATGATTCCTTTCTCCTGTAAAAATAGGGGGAGTTGACGGGACAGTTCCCGCAGCGCGGCGCCCCGGTGGCTGACCGCGTCCTTTTCCTCCGCCGTCAGTTCGCCGAAGCTGCGGCCGGACCCGACCAAAAAAATAGGATCGTACCCAAAGCCGCCTGTGCCCGCCGGCGCAAACGCGATTTCGCCCGGGCATTCCCCGCGCACCGTCAGGCATTCCCCGCCCGGCAGAACGCAGCAAACCGCCGAAACAAACCGCCCGGCGCGTTTTTCTTTGGGAACGTCCCGCAGCTCGCCCAACAGCTTTTGGTTGCGGTCGCTGTCGGTGGCGTTTTCCCCCGCGTAACGGGCGGAATAAACCCCGGGCCTGCCGTCCAAGGCGTCCACCTCCAGCCCCGAGTCGTCCGCAATGGCCGCCAAACCGGTTGCCTTGCAGGCCGATTCCGCTTTAAGCCGCGCGTTCTCCTCAAAGGTTTCGCCGGTCTCCTCCACTTCGGGCAGCGCGGCGCCCAGTTTTTCCGCCGTGACGGCGGAAAAACCCAGGGGGAGCAGGATGCGTTCAAGCTCCTGCAATTTTTTTTGGTTTTTGGTGGCAATGACAAACTGCATGGCTATCGCCGTCCTTTCTATCAAACACGCGGTAGGGGTTATCCCCTGCCGCCGTTCCCGTCGTCGAACAGCGCGGCGGCAAATTCCGCCGCGTCGAAGGGCTGCAGGTCGTCCACCTGTTCGCCCACGCCGATCAGTTTGACCGGCACCTTCAGTTCTTCCCGGATCGCCAGCACAACACCGCCCTTGGCGGTACCGTCCAGCTTAGTGAGCACAATGCCGGTAATGCCCGCCGCATGCTGGAACTCCCGCACCTGGCTGACCGCATTCTGGCCGGTGGTGGCGTCCAGCACCAGCAGGACCTCTTTGTCCGCTCCCGGCAGTTCCCGGTCGATGACTCGGTTGATCTTCGCAAGTTCGTCCATCAAGTTCTTTTTGTTGTGCAGGCGCCCTGCCGTATCGCAGATCACCACATCGGCACGGCGGGACTTGGCGGCGTTTAACGCGTCGTAAACCACCGCCGCCGGGTCGGAGCCCTCCGCCTGGCAGACAAGGTCCGCGCCGCTGCGGCCAGCCCATATTTTCAGCTGGTCGATGGCCGCCGCGCGGAAAGTGTCGGCCGCGGCCAAAATCACCTTTTGGTTTTCGTCGCGCAGCCGGGCGGCCAGCTTGCCGATGGTGGTGGTTTTTCCCACGCCGTTAACGCCGATGACCAGCACCACCGACGGCTTGGTGGAAAGGTTCAATTCCTCCCCGCCCCGCAGCATATCGGCCACGATATTTTGCAGCAGCCCGGTAACCGCCGCCGGGTCGGTAACGCCCTGCGCCTTGACCCGCTCCCGCAGGTTATCGCAAATGCGTTCGGCCGTGGGGAGCCCCACGTCCCCCATAATCAAAAGCTCCTCCAGCTCCTCGAACAGTTCTTCGTCGATCTTGGTAAAGGATTTCAGCATGGAGTCGATTTGGCGCACCACGCTGTCCCTGGTTTTTTTAAGCCCCGCGCTTATTTTTTGAAAAAAGCCCATGTACGCGATACCAACCTTTCCACAGCAATGCCATCCGCCTTGTTTACTTTAGGATGCCCAGTTTTTCCTCCACCTCTCCCACATGGAGTTCCAGCAATTTGGAGACGCCTTCCTCCTGCATGGTCACGCCGTACAGCACATCCGCTTCCTCCATGGTACCCCGGCGGTGGGTGATGACGATGAACTGGGTGGACGCGCTCATTCTGCGCAGGTAGGCGGCAAACCGGTCCACATTGACATCGTCCAGCGCCGCCTCGATCTCGTCCAAAATACAAAACGGGGTGGGGCTGACCTTCATGATGGCGAAATACAGCGCGATGGAAGCCAGCGCCTTTTCGCCGCCGGACAGCGAATCCAGGTTCGAAATAATCTTGCCCCGGGGCTGGACCGAAATCTCGATGCCGCAGCCCAGCACGTCGGCAGGGTCGGTCAGCCGCAAGGCGGCGGTGCCGCCGCCGAACAATTCCCGGAAGGTTTCGCCGAAATGCTCGTTGATCTGGCGGAAACGGATTAAAAACAGTTCCCGCATCTGGGCGGTCAATCCGCCGATCAAATCCTGCAAATCAGCCTTCGATTTTTCTACGTCGTCCAGCTGGTTTTTCAAGAAAGTATAACGTTCCAGCACCTCTTTGTATTCCTCCACCGCCGCTACGTTGACCGAACCCAGGGCGCGGATTTTACCCTTTAATTCCATCAGCCGTTTTTGGGCGCCGGAAGGATCCTCCACCGGCCCGCACGATTCCTCCGCCTCCCGGCGGGTCAGCTCGTATTCGTC
>CABQAC010000090.1 GCA_902462035.1 uncultured Eubacteriales bacterium | reverse complement strand
GCGGCCTCCGCCTTGAGCTGGCCCAAATCGCTTTGGGCTTTGCGCAGGTATTCGTCCAGCAGTTTTTCGGCGTTTTTCCCCTCCGCGCGGTCAAGCAGCGCGCCCAAATTGGCGCTCATAATCTCGCCAAACCGGCTTAAAATCCCCATGACGGTCCCCCTTCTTCCGGCGGCTTATTTGCCCAGCTTGGCTTTCAGCGCAGCCAGTTCGTCATCCACGCCGGTCTGCTCGCTGGCGTATTTTTTCGTCAGGGCATCCATGCTTTCGGCTTCCGCGTCGCGGTTGAGCTCCGCCATAGCGTCGGCCTGGTCGAGCATGCGGTTGGCCTTTTCCTCCATCCGGTCAAATGCGCCCATACCTTCCTGCGCGGCGCCGAAACTGTCGCCCATCTTGTTGATGCGCTCTTGGGTTTTGGCCACGGCCACCTTGGCTTTGACCGCGTCCCGCCGGTTGTTCAAATCGGCGATCTGCTCGACCAGCTTGTCGTGCATCTGGCGCATTTTTAGCGCGTTGCCGCTGGCAAGATCATATCCCTGCTGCAGAGCGGCCTGCTTTTCGGTCAGCGAGGCCTTTTTGGAAAGGAAGCGCTTGGCGTCCTCGTCGTTGCCGGAAAGCACCGCCTTTTCCGCAAAGGACTGCATCTGCGCAATTTCGGCCGCACAGTCGTCCAGCTCCCGGCGGGCACGCTTTTCCTCGGCCATGACGCCTGCCGTTTCTTCCTTGACCTTCGCAAGGTCGTCGTTCAGGTTGCGCAGGATTTGGTCGATCATCTTCGACGGATCTTCCATTTTATCCAACATGGCGTTGATATTGGCGGACATAATATCCTTGAAACGGGACAGAATTGACATCGCAGCTACCTCCAATATTTTTGATTTCCCCGGCCTTGCCGGAGCTTAGTGTTATTATACCAAATTCTCCTTGAAGAATCTTCTAATAGCGTATCATTCCTCCGCACAGCAAGGGGGGAATACTAAGATTTTTTATCCTGTTTGTAATATATGCGGCACATTATTCCAATTGTTAATTTAATCTTTCCTTACATCCAACTTCGCATAGCAACCCCGCGGTTCATGGTATCCAACCGCTAAAAGCAGGGCGCGGAAAATTTCCGCGCCCTGCTTTTAAATATTCCAATTCTTATTGAAAGTAACGTTCCAGCAAACCCTTGAACGCTTTGCCGTGACGTGCTTCGTCCTTGCACATTTCGTGCACGGTGTCGTGAATCGCGTCCAGGTTGGCCGCCTTGGCGCGCTTGGCAAGGTCCATTTTGCCGGCGGTGGCGCCGTATTCCGCGTCCACCCGCATGCGCAGGTTTTCTTTGGTATCGGCCACAACGACCTCGCCCAGCAATTCGGCGAACTTGGCGGCGTGCTCGGCCTCTTCAAAAGCAATACGCTTGTAGGCCTCGGCAACCTCGGGGTAGCCCTCGCGGTCCGCCTGGCGGCTCATGGCCAGGTACATGCCCACCTCGGTGCATTCGCCGGTAAAGTTGGCGCGCAGATCCATCACAATGGAATCCTCCACGCCTTTGGCAACGCCGATGCGATGCTCGTCGGCCCAAACCATTTCTTCCTTGATTTCAACGAATTTTTCCTTGGGCGCTTTGCAGACGGGGCAGACGTCGGGCGCCTCGGGGCCTTCGTGGACATAACCGCAAACGGTGCAACGGAACTTTTTCATAATGATTTTTCCTCCTTGATGATAAAAAATAAATTTGTATGGTAAGGAATGCTTTCCTTAGGGGCTTTTTACCTGTTCGGCGCATTTTGCGCACAAGCCGTAGAAAAAGACGTCCCGCCGTTCCACCCGGAACCCTTTTGGCTGCGGTGCGGAACCGGCAAGCAGCGGCGCGTCAAAATCGTAAACCTGGCCGCAAACGGTGCATTTAAAATGGCCGTGATCCATGATATTGGCATCGTAGCGGATATACTCCCCTTCGATGCTGACCGTGCGGACCAGCCCATGGTCCACCAACGCACGGATGGTATTGTAAACGGTAGTCTTCGAAAAAGAAGGGTATTGGGCGGACAGCGCTTCGTAAATGGTATCCGCGCTGGCATGAACCGGATTTTCGGCCAAGTACTGGTACACGCCGATCCGCTGAGGCGTAGGACGGATGCCCTTTTGCTTGAAAAGCGCGGCGATTTGGTTTGCATCCATCGTTATGACCATACCTTTCGTGCAGGCTGCGACGTTTAGCCGGTACTGCGCAACCGTGTGGTTTGCAAAGGCCTAATACGCGCCGGTTGTCAAAGATAAAATTTTCCAACCAAATAATGTTTGTTTGATTACAAGTTTGTATTTATTACAAATTTAATTATACTCATAAAATCCTGAATGTCAATCTTTTTTTTATTTTTTATATCGGCATGTTTGCAGGGCGCAATGGGAACGCTAATGGTATTATAAACAAAGGAGACGATTTACATGCCGAAGAAAAAAGAAGAAAACGGGATGGCAGAGCTGCCCTTGGGTTTTGCCATGTCGCTGGCGCAGCATGCGGACGCCATGCAGTGCTTCGGAACGTTGGGCGATGACCGCAAGCAGCAGGTCGTCAGCTACATTCAGTCTTCCGCCACAGGGCCGGAAGCCAAACACCGCATCCAGGTGGCGGTGGACGGGCTAAGCCGCAACAGCATTGACTTTTTGGGATAATCTAGCAACGGGGGAAAATGCAGGCCGTCTTTTCCCCCGTTTTCTTTTTTTCCGTTCCATAGCGTTCAAACAAATTGAACAATTCCTGCCCGCTATTTGTGGCATTCCTTACAAAAAGCGCGCGTCCGCGACAAATATCGGGATTTTACTTGCAACGTCCTCATTTTTTTGATACGATAACCGACAGAGGTTTTTTGAACCGATATTCCTGCGGCCCGGGCAATTCCCGCCGTCCGTTTCATTCGAACGGCACGGCGGTTTTTTTATGGCTGTACCGCTCGCCGCTCTCGCGGCGGCCGGAACACAGGACCCAACGCCCGGAGAATTTAAAAGGAGAGGACGGTCCACGAATGTCAAAACTGAAAGCGCGCGACTACCTGCTTAGCGTCCAGCACCTGTTCGCCATGTTCGGCGCCACGGTTCTGGTCCCGCTGACCACCGGCCTGAACCCCTCGCTGGCCTTGTTTACCGCCGGCGTCGGCACCCTGATCTTCCACCTCTGCACCAAATTCAAGGTCCCGGTCTTCCTCGGTTCTTCCTTTTCCTTCATGCCGGCGCTCATGGCCATTGTCCGCCACAACGAAGCCATCAATCCCGACCAGGTTCCCTACGCCCAGGGCGGCGTCATCCTGGCAGGCCTGGTTTACATGATCTTTTCCCTGGTGGTTTACTTGGTGGGCGTGGATAAAATCAAGCGTATCTTCCCCCCCGTTGTTACCGGCCCGGTCATCGTGGTCATCGGCGTGGGGCTTTCCTCTACTGCCATTAACGATTGCACCGGCTGGGTGGATTTATCCAAAGGCGTGGACGGCGCCACGGGGTTGAACATTCTGATCGCCCTGTTTACCCTGGCGATGGTCGTCGTTTTTTCCATCTTTGCCAAGGGGTTCTTTAAACTGGTGCCCATCCTGCTGGGTATTGCCTCGGGGTATCTGCTGTGCGTCATCCTGCACCTGACCGGGGCGTATACCATGGATTTTTCCGCTTTCCAGAATTCCGCGTGGATCAACATCCCCTTTGTGACCAAGGACGCCAACGGCGTGCCCTTTGGATCGCTTCCTAAATTCGACCTGGGCGTTATCCTTTCTATCGCGCCCATCGCGCTGGTGACCTTGATGGAGCACATCGGCGACATCACCACCAACAGCGCGGTGGTCGGCAAGGACTTTTTGCGCGACCCCGGCCTGCACCGCACCCTGCTGGGCGACGGCCTTGCCACCGTGTTTGCCGGCCTGCTGGGTGGCCCGCCCAACACCACCTACTCGGAAAACACCGGCGTGCTGGCCACCACCAAAAACTATAATCCGCTGCTGCTGCGCATCACCGCCGTTTTCGCCATTCTTTTGGGCTTGTTCGGCAAATTCGGCGCGGTGCTGCAGACCATTCCCGGTCCGGTCAAGGGCGGCGTGGAAATCGTGCTGTTCGGCATGATCGCCGCCATCGGCATCCGCACATTGGCAGAGGCCAACCTGGACTTTACCAACAGCCGCAACCTGATCATTGTGGCGTTGATTTTGGTTTTCGGCCTAGGCATCGGCGGGCTGGGCGGCATTGTGCTTCATATCGGTTCGGTTTCGCTGAATATTTCCGGCCTGTTCGTGGCCGTGGTAGTCGGCACCATCGCAAACGCGGTGTTGCCCCTGCGCAAGGATACGACGGAGAATTGATGCCGCGGCCGGATTTCACCCGGGCGTTTTACCCGTTACCGGGCTAAGCGCTCCAGTTTGTGCGAGAGGATGCGTATTGTCATGGCAAACCAAAACGTCACCATTTTCGATCATCCGCTGATTCAGCATAAAATTTCGATTCTGCGCAGCGTGAACACCTCTAGCAAGGAGTTCCGCGAGCTGGTCGAGGAAATTTCCATGCTGATGGGTTACGAGTGCCTCCGCGACCTGCCGCTGGAGGATGTGGAGGTCACCACTCCCATCACCGTCACCAAATCGCCCATGATCGCGGGCAAAAAGATTGCCCTGGTCCCCGTTCTGCGGGCCGGGCTTGGGATGGTAGGGGGGCTGCTGGCCCTGGTTCCTTCCGCCCGGGTGGGCCATATCGGGCTGTACCGGGACCACGAGACGCTGGAACCCCACGAGTACTACTGCAAGCTGCCCGACCGGTTGGAGGACCGGCAGATTATCGTGCTGGATCCCATGCTGGCCACCGGCGGTTCGGGCGTGGCGGCGGTAAACTTCATCAAAGAACACGGATGCACCAGCATCAAGTACATGTGCATCATCGCCGCTCCAGAAGGGGTGGAGCGGTTTGTGAAAGCCCATCCCGACGTACATTTGTATTGCGGCCACCTGGACAGCGGCCTTAATGCGCAGGGGTACATTGTTCCAGGATTGGGGGATGCGGGGGACCGCATCTTCGGCACCAAATAAATATTTTTGACCAGCCCGAAAGCGCCGCGGCGCTTTCGGGCTGGTTTTTTGTTGCTCTAACAACCGGGTTGTGCTACAATAACCTAAAACCGGGCGGGCCGGGCCGGCCCAGCCCTGCTGTAAGGAGGCCTTTTGATGCTGGACAAAACCATTCTCGACCAAACCATCCAGGCCCTGCGGGCCAACCGGATGGACGCGGTATATGTGCCGGCCAAGGAGGATTTAATCCCCGTGGTGGACACCCATCTGGCGGAAAACGACCGGGTTTCCTTCGGCGGTTCCGTGACGCTGTTTGAATCCGGGGTAATGGACCATTTAAAGGAATTAAGCAGCAAAAACGTCATCACGCTGCTGGACCGCAACAAGCCGGGCCTGACGCCGGAGGATGTCGCCAAGCTGTACCGGGAATCCTTTTTTTGCGACGCTTACTTCACCAGCACCAACGCGGTAACCCAGGACGGTTACCTTTATAACGTGGACGGCAACGCCAACCGGGTGGCGGCCATGCTGTTCGGGCCGCAAAAAGTGATTGTGGTGGCGGGCATTCAAAAAATCGTACCCGACCGTCAGGCTGCCGCCCGCCGGGTAGAGGAGATCGCGGCGCCTAAAAATGCCCAGCGGCTGCATTGTGCCACCCCCTGTACCGTCACCGGGCGTTGCCAGCATTGCCGGTCGGAAGCGCGCATCTGCTGCGATACGGTGATCATGGGCTGGCAGCGGGTGCCAAACCGCGTCCGGGTCATTCTGGTGGGCGAAGAATTGGGATATTGATCCTATCTTTTTACCCTGCGCACCGCAGCTTCCCTGGCCGGCGGCAGCGGGCGCTATTCCATCCAAACAAAAGCAGGGCGCCATTTAGGCGCCCTGCTTTTGTTTGGATGCGTTTATAAGTTTGCCTGCAAAAAAGCGAAAACTTTTTCAAGGCTGATTTCGTGGCCGCCGTCGAATATCTCGCTTTCGAACCGCTCGCCTACCCCAAACCGCTCGTAGGCGGCGCCTACCTCCTCGATGGCGCGCAGGGTGCCGGACAGGGGGAAGATGGGGTCGTGGTCCCCATTGGTCAGCAGCAGCGGTTTGGGTGCCGCCAAAGCCATAATTTCGGGGCATTCCCCCACGGTCAGCAGGCCGGGCACATAGTTGTCCACACAATGGCGCATGGCCATGATGCTGTCGTGGAACAGATTGCCGTAGGCCGCCACCACCGCTGCGCCGAACCGGTCGTCCAAAGCGGCGGTAAACAGGGCGCACTGGCCCCCGCCGGACACGCCATAAATCCCCAGCCGGTCAAACCCGAAGTTGGTTTGTATCCACCCCGCCAAGGTCATGGCCTCGTGCACCCGCACACCGGACAGGGAAATACCGTACATTTGCAGCAGCACCGCATTGGGGTAGCAGGTACTGGGGTCGTTGGAGGGAAAATGCTCCTTGACGACTTGGCCGATGCCAACCATCTCGGGCACAAATACGGTATACCCCAGCTCCGCCAGGCGCAGGGGCAGGCAGGTATCCCGGCTGCGGTCGCTCAGCGCGGCGCGGCAGCCCCGGTTGCCGTGGCCGTGGCAGTAGAGCATTGCCTTGCCGTTGGGCTGCGCGGGCCGCACGATATAAAACGGCACCGTCAGCTCCGGCAGGAATTCCCCTTCATACTCTTCCAAAAGAAAGTCCTCCGCGCGGGAAGAGCCGACCTTTTGGTAAGAAGACGGGTGTTCCGCCGATATGGCCTGAAGTTTATCAAGCCCCAGCGCCTTTCGCAGCGCCCGCCGTTTCTGCTCTTTATGTTCGGCCAGCTCGGCCGCGGGGCAGGTCAAAAGCGTCTGTTTCCCTTCCATTTCACGCTGATACAGGAACTCGAAAAAACGGTCGGTGGTGTATGCCATGGCAAGGTTCCTTCCTTTCCGTTTGGGGCGGGTGTGTTTCGCCGTCGTGACACAGCCCTGCTGTTTGAAAGAGAGATTTTTCAAACGATCCCCTATTCGATGGCCTTGAGCGATGCGGCCATATCGATCTTTTTTAGCCGGAAATGCAGCACCAGGTTGACCGCCACCACAAACAATAGCGTCACCAGTGCGGCGGAGACAAAGCAAAGGGCGGGCAGTTCGGGGGAAAACATCACCATGTCGACCTCGGCGGTCTGGATGACGAACCGGTTTAAGAAAATACCGCCGAAAAGCCCCGCGGCCATGCCCATTAAAGCGGAAACCACGTTTTCGCGGTAGATATAGGCGGAAAGCTCCCAGTCGCCAAAGCCCAGCACCTTGATGGTGGCCAGTTCATGAACGCGTTCCTGAATGTTGATGTTGGCCAGGTTATACAGCACCACGAAAGCCAGCGCCCCGGCAGACAGGATGATGACCAGCACGATGGCGTTGAGGCTTCCCATCACGTCCTGGAACTTCTGGTGGTTTTCCTGATTGAAGGAAGTCCCCAGCACGCCCCCGTTTTCCAGCATCCGCCCGGCAAACTCGGAATGGGTCACGCCCGGGTCCAGGATAGAATAAACGATATTGTCCGCTTCCGCTTCGCCCAGTGTATTTTCGTAATACGCGCGGGTCATGTAAATAAAATGATAGGCATAGTTTTCCGCCACCGCCGCAATGGTCACCGGGGCGTCCCCCAAGTCGGGCAGCGTGACCGTATCCCCCGCGCTGACGCCCAGCAGCTTTGCGAGCTTTTCGGTAATCACCGCGCCGGAATCGGTCAGTGAAATGGGCGCGCCGCTTTTGCGGTCTTGCAGCGTGATATAACCGGGCAGTTCCGTTTCGTCCTCCGGCACCACCAGGTAAGCGCTGCGGGTGCCGTTTTCCGCGCGGACATCCGCCGTTCGCTGCAAGGCAAACAGGCTGCGTTCGCACAAGCCCGGCTCCTCCAGCAAAGACGCCAAATCCTGCCGCTGCTCATCGGTGGCGTCGTCCCGCAGCATGGTGGTCACGTCGTAATGGAACAGCGCGCCGTACTGCTTGGTCACAATGGAAGAGATGGCGTTTTTCAGCCCAAAGCCGGTCAGCAGCAAAGCGGTGCAGCCCCCGATGCCCACCACGGTCATCAGCACCCTGCTTTTATACCGGAACAGGTTGCGCGCCGTTACCTTTTTGATAAAAGTCATGTGGGACCAAATCGGCTTGACCCGCTCGAGCAGCAC
>CABQAC010000089.1 GCA_902462035.1 uncultured Eubacteriales bacterium | reverse complement strand
GAGGACGCTGCCGCGCTCGCGTCCACCTGGGTTGTCGGCTATAACTATGCCTTTCCCGCCGAAAGCGAGTTTGCAAGGCTTGGGATCAAAACCGTCGGCAGCGTAGTCGCGAGCGTCAAGAATCAACACGCCGCGCCGGGAATATGCACACATTCCGGGGATTGTCTGAAACGGCTCTCCGCATACACCTCGAATCCCCTTTATCTGGAGTTGATCCGCGACATCGCGTGCAATATTTTTCAGTATCTCTCCACGCAAAGCCGTCCGATCTTCGACTGGGAGGACCCTTCCACTCCTCTTCCCTCCGGATTTGTCAACGAGCGGGTAAATCTGTCGGATTGGGAGGGAGCCGATAAGGTCGGGGGCGTCTTTTGCGGATCGACATGGGCGGAAACGTCGCTGATGCTGACGCTTGCGGATCTGGGCCCCCTTGTCAAAGAGTCCTGGAGCCGGATGGGCAGAGAAAGGAAAACAGAATCAGGCCGCGCCAAAACAGGAGGAAAGCAAATTGAAAACGATAGAAGAAAACAAACGATGGAATGATTATGTTTATAGGGAAAGGCGGGGCGCCATCGTGAACTGCCGCTGGGAAACCGGCGTTTTCCAGTGCACGCAGAAAATGGAGTACGAGGATCCGTCGGCGCAGTTTGAGTCCCTGAAACAGAATTATGAGATGGAGAAAAACGCGGCGGAAGAGGGATTTGACAACGTACCGATGGTCTCCGTTTTCTCGAGCGTCGCGTACTTGCTGGCGACCGCATACGGTTGCCCCGTTCACATACAAAACGATCTGACTGTGGCGCGGCCGCTCTACGCCGATGCTGATGCGATTGAACGTGATTTTTCATTTATTCCCCGCGCGTATGAGCGCGGCCTCTATCGGACGGTTTTCGAGCGGATCGACCTCTTTCAGGAAAGATACCCCCATATTCCCATCGGTGTTTCCGATACGCAGTCTCCCATTGATATTCTGACGGAGCTGATGCCGATGGAGGAGGCAATCCTCCTGTTGTACGATAACCCCACGATGGCGCACACCATCCTAAGCGCTCTGACAGATTCCATCATTGAGGTAAACCGTCATTTCGAGCATAAGATCGCAAATTTTGCGGGTTTCAAGTCGGCCCGCTATTTACCGTATGGGATCCACGTCAGCGATGACAACGCGGCGTTTTTGTCTCCCTCCGTCTACCGCGAATTTGCTCTCCCCTATGTGGAGCGTCTCTCCGATGAGTTCGGCGGAATACAATTCCATGTATGTATGAAATATGAGCAAAATCTCGCCTCTCTGGCCGGAGCGAAGGGCTGCATCGGTCTGGACGCCATGCCGTATTACAACGATCCCTATAAAATCGTGGAGGCCATGGGAGGCCGTCAGGTGTGGAATCTTTACGACGAGAGCTTCACACGCCCCGGGGATCAAAAGGAAAGCGCCGAGAGCTTTTATAAGCGTATGATTGATATCAATGAAAATCGAAACGCCATCAAATTTGACATCTCCGAGCCGGACAGGGAGCCGGCGCTCCGTCTGGCGGACACTGTGAAAAACTATGCCGCCCGGAAAGGGATGGCCGTCCGATAAAAAAGCGGCGAATGACGATTCCCGGCAGAACATCCGGGACTTCCCACGGATTCGACGGAACGGGACAGGGAACAATTTCGACGGAGGAGAAAGAAAACAATGGAACGCATTCTCAATACGGGAGATATCAAAATTTTGAGAAGTCTGGCCTCTGAAATCCGCGAGCTGGCCGACTCTTCGGAAATGGAACGCCGCCGTAAAAAATGGTTTCTGCACAACGACAGGATACGGCCTGTGGAACCGATTATATTGTTTGAAACGCAGGGGATGCTGCAGGAATTGCTGCCCGACGCAGATCTGGGCTGCACCAGCCCGCTGGGACGTCAAACGGAGCGCCTTCTTCGCGCGAGGATCTATCACGCGCGCTCTATCCCAGACGATCGGGTTCTGGACGACGACTTCTGCATCGAATGGCACATTCGCGAGGACGGCTGGCGCTCTTTGGCAAAGGAGCACCGCGGAACCGATTCTCACGGCCGGGATCTGGGGCACGTGCCCATTCCGTTTTTGGAAGATCCCGCGCAGATTTGTGAGATCAAGCCGGCGCAGTGGAGCGTTGACCGTGAAGAGACGGTGCGGGAACTTGTCTTTTGGGAAAATCTGCTGGGCGACATCCTTTCTGTGCGGCTGCGCGCCCCCCGATGGTGGACCATGGGGATGACCTCCGATTTCATCCGGCTGACCGGAATGGAAAACTTTTTCACCCTGCCCTATGACGATCCGGATTGTTTTCACGCCATCATGCGGTTTCTTCTCGACGAAGCGAACCGTGAAATTGATTTTTTGGAACGGGAAAATCTTCTGTGCCTGAACAATCGCAACGATTATGTGGGCAGCGGATCCTGTGGATTCACGGAGCGGCTGAATCCCTGTGCGGATGGCCGCGTGACGTCCCGCGATCTGTGGGTGCTCCTCGAATCGCAGGAAAGCTCCTGTATGTCTCCCCAAATGTTTCAGGAGTTTATCTTTCCATATCAACTGGAACTGTCCAAACGGTTCGGCCTATGCTATTATGGCTGCTGCGAACCGCTTGAAAATCGGATGGACATTCTTTCGCAAATCCCGAACCTTCACACGGTGTCGGTTTCTCCATGGTGCGATATGGAAAAAATCAGCGGTCGAATGCGTCCCGGGATCACCGCGGCAGTCAAGCCGAATCCGTCACTGATTTCGTCCGGTTTTGAAGAGGAAATCCTGCGGCAGCATACACGCACGGCGCTGTCTGTTTTCAGAGGACGTCCCATTGAATTTGTCATGAAGGATATTCATACGCTGCAGGGGGATCTCACGCGCATCGTCCGTTGGCTCTCCCTCGTCCGCGAGGAAATCCGGCGAATGTGGAACGAGTAACTTATGGAACAGCCTCTTCCCTTCGCGCCGGGCGTCGAGCGAACTCTTATCTTCATGGAAAAAGGAGCTGTATTTTGATGGAAGCAATGAGACCCAAAGAGCGCCTGTTGGCGGCCATCACAGGAAAAAATCCGGATCGGGTTCCATGGTCCCCGTTTCTGGCTTACTATTGGGATTTTGTAGATGAACAGACGCGCCAAGGCGGCGAATACGCCTTCTTAAAAAAAATCGGCGCAGACCCTCTGCTCCGCGGAAGCCACACGCTCTTTAACCCGGTCAGAAAGCATTGCGATGTGACGCAAAAGCAGGAAGGGAAATATCGACTCACAATATACGAAACCCCGGTAGGCCGTCTGGAGGAAGTGCATACCTTTGCGCCGTCGTCCAACACCTGGTTCCTGACCAGGCATCCCGTTTCCTGCGAAAACGACGTCAAGATCCTCCAATACATTTATGAAAATACAGAAATCGCGCCCAATCTCTCTGCGTTTGAAAAAGACTGGAAAACGTATGGAGACGACGCTCTACTTCTTCCCGTCATTGGCACGGAGTTGAAAACGGCCATGCAGAGCCTGGTCGAGCACTGGTTTGGGACCGTGGAACTCGTCTATGGATTGGAGGACTACCCCGCGGCCATCGAAGAATGCCTCGGCGTTATGCGGCGGCGCAATCTGGAAACGGTCAGAATCTCTGCCGGCTCCTCCGCAGAATGTTTCCTTTTTTATGAGGACAGCTCTACGACCAATCTCAGCCCGGCTCTGTTTGAACGGTACACGCTTCCCGAGATCGCGGAATGGAGCCGGCTTCTGCACCGGAACAACAAACTTTTGATTCACCACGCCTGCGGTCATATCCGCGATCTGCTTCGCCTCATGGCAAACAGCGGGATTGACGCCATTGAATCCATTGCTCCTCCGCCAACCGGAAACGTTTCGATCTCGGACGCTTTCGCCGCGCTTCCGGATTCCGTCGCCCTGATTGGAGGGATCGAGCCGACTATCCTCCTGAACAGCACCATGGAGGAATTGAAAGCATATACAGTCAACCTGCTCTGCAGCGCCGCGGGACATCGCTATGTACTGGCAAACAGCGACAGCTGCCCGCCTCATGTGGAAGAGGATAAATTCCGCATGATTTCTTCGCTGGTAAGAAATTTCCCCTCTCTCATGTGACGGAAGTCCACAGCCCAGCGGCCGGACAGCTCCCATCCATTTTAGGATTTCCCCCTTTCGGCGCCAAAACCCCGCTCCGGAGTCAACCGGAGCGGGGTTCTTTGCAATGTCCTTTCCTTCTGGTATCGTTCATTTACGGGTAGTCTTGACTTTCTTGTATCATGCCGTACCAAATCCATAACCGTCCGTTCCCGCTCGAAAATAATTTCCGCCGCCTGCCTTCTGCAAATGCCTTTACGTAAAGGTTTAAAAATGGGCGTACCGCTTCCTTTATTCGCAATTTGTAGCTTCGGCGTTTTTGGATTTGTCACAGCCATAATAACCGGTTCCCCTGTTTTGGCCCATTGTTTTCTGGCCCTCTCTGCTTTGCAACCGCGGGCAAGCGGGCAGCCGAAAAAAACAGCCGCCCCAGGGATTTGCCCCGGGCAGCTGTTTAAAAATTCGAACCGTATCAGCGCGCCGCCAGGCAACTCCCAAAGCACGCCGCTTTTTGATTACGACCGCCGCAGCGCGGGAATCAACAGCGATACCGCAATCCAAAAAACGCTGAAACAAGCCAATTCCAGTACACCCAGCTGGGCGATTCCCGACGACAAAGCCAGCACCAGCACCAAGCCAAGCCCCAGCACCACACCGATGGTTTGGAGCAGCACGGCAAGGGAAATGGAAGTCTTAAGCCGGATACAGGCGGACACGCCGCGGCAAAGCGAAGCGGCACGGCCCAAAAAGCCCAGGTAGGCCTCGGCGCCGCTGTCGGCTCTTTGAGTCTTTTCTTCATAAAGCTGCGCCATCTGTCCGTCCAGCAGTTCCACCATGCCTGCCGGAAGGCCGAACCCCTGTTCGACCATTTCGGCCGTTACGTTAACGTCCCTGGCCCGTACCAACAGCTTGACCCCGTCCTTGCATAACGCGCCAAGGGCCGCGCCTGTTTCCGGGTCCATGGTATAGGACATGACGAACATGGCGACCAAATCCCCGCCCGCGGCCAGGTAGGTAATGCATCTGCCGCCCTGGGTATATTTCTGCTCATAATCCTTAGAGGGGGGCTGGATGCCATGACGCTGCATCAAATCCCGGTTGCCCACCAAAATCCGCCTGCCGGATACCCAGCCGATGGCGCCCATGCCTTCCTCGAAGGCAAAACTGTCCACCTTGGGCAGAATGTTGGCCCGCCCCTGGATGATCCGGTTGAACATGTCGGCCATGGGGCCGCCCATGGCGCAGACCAGCGCCGCCGCATCCACAATCGCCTCGTCCACACGCAGCTGGCTGAAGGTTTTAATCACATTGAGCACCACGGCGTTCTGGGGAAACAGGCTGTCGGCGTCAAGCATAAGATAGTTGATCTCTCCAAATTCCTCCAGCGCGCCTGCTCCTGCCAGCATCACGCCCTTTGACAGCAGCTTTTTAACCGACCGGTACAGCGGGACGTTGGCGACCAACATATTGGCGGCGGGCACCGCGATGCAGGCGGCCGACGCAAAGGCAGCCAGGGCCGCGCAAATGTTTTTCGAAACCAAAAATGCGATGATCCCTAAAACCAGCGCCCCGGCGGATGTATAGAGAGAAATCTTTTGAGAAGCGGTCTCCCCTTGGTCGTAGGCGTAAGAAATCCGCAAGAAATGGCGCAAGAAATCCGTCTTAACACCATAGCCCACTACAGGCGACGGCGTGGTATCGGTCACCAGCCGCTTGTCGGCTTCGCCGTCGGCCAGGGTTTTTACCGCGTATTGGCGCTCGGTCGATGAAACGAACCGGAAATTCTTTTGAGTCCGCTTCATGATCAAAAATTTTCCAAGCGTATTCAAAAACAGCGTTCCAACAGCCACAGGCGCAAAAAGTACAAATTCCCCCCGCCCATAGGCGGCCGAAGCGCCATAACCGCAAAGGATTTGGACCAGGCAGGCAGCGCAGCCGAAAGCAGACGCCGTGTCCGCGTCTCCGCGCAAGGTAAATAGCGATTTTATCCCCCCAAATACCGTGGGCGCGCAAACCAGCATGGCTACGCCCAGCGCGGCCAAGTTCACCGTTAAATAACCCACGGCGTTTCCGGCTGCGGAAAATGGTCCGGGCAGCGGCCCCGCAAACCGGTTCAGCAGCGCCAGCGCAAACAAAAACAGGGTCAGCGCCGCGGTGGCCGCACATTGGTAAAACAGCCGCTTGATCAAATGGGAGATGCTCGACCGCACCGACGCGGCATCCTCCGGGCGGCGGTACTCTTCCGGCACTTCGCCGTTTTCCAGTGCCGCCGTTTCCGGCTGAATTTCGGGCTTTTTGCGCTTTACCCCCACAGGGTGGGAGGGATGCGCCTCCGGCTGCGGGGCTGGCCGACGGTACCATTCAAATTCCGGGCGGAGCGATTCCGCCACCCCGCCGCCCAAAGCGGCGTCCAACGGCGTTTTGTACCCTGGCGGGGTATAGATGAGCCGCGGTTCCTCCCCATCCGATACCAGGAACGCGCCCTCTACCCGGCGCGGCGTATAAGCCGACGCGGCGATGTCCACCGCTTCCTCCTCCGGTTCCGGCGCGGTATCTTCGGCGGTTGCCGCAGCACCCAGCTCTTCCTCCGCCGGGTTTTCCGGACCGGCCGAATCCGCCAGCGCGGCGATGTCCACCGCTTCTTCCTCTTCCAGTTCCGGCGCGGCGTCTTGGGCGGTTGCCGCAGCACCGGGTTCTCCCTCCGCCGGGTTTTCCGGACCGGCCGAATCCGCCGGCGCGGCGATGTCCGCCGCTTCTTCCTCCGGTTCCGGCACGGTATCTTGGGCGGTTGCCGCAGCACCGGGTTCTTCCTCCGCCGGGAATTCTACGGCTGGGGTTTTGATAAAATCCTCCAGCGGAGGGGCCAAATCCGGCCCCTCCACCGCTGTATCGGGCTTTGTTTCTGGTTGCGCCGGGGGGCTGTCCGGCCCCGCTTTCTGCTCTGTTTCTTTTTCGTCTACCGTTACTTCTGCCACGGGCGTTTCTTCCGCGGGCGCTTGGTTTGCCAAGTAATGGAAGAAGTCCAATTCTTCCTCCTCCCATTCGCCTTCGGCAATGGACGGATCGCCGGGCGCTTCCGCCGGTTCGTCCGGGCGCGGAATAACCTTAGGCGCCTCGGATTCCGGACCGGCAGGGCCGGGTGCGCCGCTGTGGTAGGGGTCGAACAATTCCTGCGTCTCCGTTTCGTCTTCCTCCGCCTTTTTGGGGCGGCGAAACCGGCTGAACCACGATTTTCGCGCCTTGGGCGGCTGCTCGTCCTCCTCGAACAAGGACAGGTCCCGCGGCAGGCGCTGGGCGGGAAACGAGGAGGTAAAAGACAATTTTTCCTCCTGGTCCGCGGTCTGGTATCCCGCCGCCGCACCGGGTTCCGGGCTGCCGAAGCCCTCTTCCAGCCGGTGCGCCCGTTCCTCGGCTTCTGCCGCCGGCAATTCCTGGGTCCATTGCTCGTACGCCGCATCGTAGGGGTCCACTTCCCCCTCTTCGAACAAATAAGAGAAAGCGCCCCTTTTCTTCTTTTTCCCGCCCTCCGGTACGCCGTGTTCTCCTGCGCGCTGTTCCGCCGGAGCTTGTTTTTCTATGTCAACGGATTGATTTAAATCCTTTCGTTCCTCCGCCATATTCCAATTCCGTTCCTTTCCGGCGTCACTTCGCCCGGATTCCAAGCCGCTGCCGCGCCACCTCGTACATCAAGATTCCACAGGCGACCGAAGCGTTCAGGGAATTGACCTTTCCCCGCATGGGCAGGGACAAAATGCCGTCGCAGGATTCTTTGACAAGCCTGCCCAGCCCCCTTCCTTCCCCACCGATAACCAGCGCCACCGGGCCGGTCAGGTCGCCCGCGCACCAGGTATCGCCGTCCATATCCGCGCCGTAAACCCACACGCCCCGTTTTTTGAGTTCTTGGATGGTTGCGGCCAGGTTGCCCACCCGGGCCACCGGCAGGTATTCCACCGCCCCGGCGGACGCTTTTCCCACCGCAAAGGTCAGCCCCGCCGCCCGGCGTTTGGGAACGATCAGCCCATGGGCCCCGGCCGCTTCCGCCGTGCGGATCAGCGCGCCAAGGTTATGGGGATCCTCCACCTCGTCCGCAACAATGAAAAAAGGCGGTTCTCCCCGTTTCGCAGCCAGTTCAAACAGATCCTCCAGCTGGGCGTACGGCACAGCGGCGGCGGCGGCCACCACCCCTTGGTGCGCCGCGCC
>CABQAC010000088.1 GCA_902462035.1 uncultured Eubacteriales bacterium | reverse complement strand
ATACGGCCGCATCGGCGCGACCGATGACGAGGTGGTCGAAGCGGCGAAAAAGGCGCGGGAATTGGTACAGCGCAAGTCGGCGCTGGAATCTGCCTCCCTGCCCGGCAAGCTGGCGGATTGTCAGTCTAAAGATATTGCCGAGACCGAAATTTATATCGTGGAGGGCGACTCCGCGGGCGGTTCCGCCAAGGGCGGGCGCGACCGGCGGTTCCAGGCGATTCTTCCCTTGTGGGGCAAAATGCTCAATGTGGAAAAAGCCAGGCTCGACAAGGTGTACGGCAACGACAAGCTCATGCCGGTTATCACCGCATTGGGCTGCGGCATTGGGGACGAATTTAATATCGAAAAGCTGCGTTACGGCAAGGTCATCATCATGGCGGATGCCGACGTGGATGGATCTCATATCCGCACGCTGCTGCTGACCTTCTTTTTCCGCTTTATGCGGCCGCTTATTGAAGAAGGGCATATTTATCTGGCGCAGCCGCCGCTTTATAAGCTGTCGAAGGGCAAACAGCACCTGTATGCGTATAGCGATCCCGAACGCGATCAAATCATTGCCGCGATGGGCGGAAATGTGGCCATTCAGCGGTATAAAGGCTTGGGCGAAATGAACGCGGAACAGCTTTGGGAAACAACTATGGATCCCGAACAGCGAACCATGCTTTGCGTGGGGCTGGAGGACGCTGCCGCGGCTGACGAAATTTTTACCATCCTAATGGGGGACAAAGTGGAGCCCCGGCGCGAATTTATCGAAAAGAACGCGAAGTATGTTCAAAATTTGGATATTTAATTATTTATAATGGATGAGGAGGTTCTTCATGCAACAGAACGGCAGCCCTCTTCCCCCCGCCGAACCGGACCCGGCCCAGCAGGCCGAGGTACGGGATCTGACCGGCCAAACCGTGGGACAGGATGAGGACCAGCAGGGCGAGACCGCCTGGGACGGCACCGAAGTGGAATGGATTGCCGATCAGGGCGCCGCTGACTACGAAGAAGCATTTACCGGGCTGAAAATCCGGTATACCCTGACGCAGGACGATTATTACGCCTGCCTGAAAGCGGAACACCCGTTTAAAACAACCGGCAACCGGGCTGTAGTACAGACCGTGCTGCTGGCGCTGTTCGGCGTGCTGTTTGCCGTCACCTATTTTCTGGTTTCCCCCAGGGAGGTTTCAAGCCTCGTTTTTTCCGGGATCTGTTTTGCCATCATCGCGTTGATTTGGCTGGTCCCCTATGGTTCGCTGCGCAGCCGGGCAAAACACCTTGCAAACGGTAAAACGGTGACGGCAGAGATTTTTCCGGACGAAATTCAAATTGGCGAAGGCGAAGGCGCTTGGGTGATCCCCCTTGACGGCACCAGCTATTACGAAGAAATGGAAGATCTGCTTGTGGTTTCCACGCCGGAGCGCCGCATAGCGGCTTTTCCCATCCGGTCGATCGAGCCGGCGGCGCTGCCGGATATTCAGGCGATGCTTATGTCCGGCACTGTGCCGAAACCCAAAAACCGGCGCAAGGAGCAGGCTCTTTAATTTGCCGCAATGCTGTTGAACAGGGAGGGAGCCGGATGCCTTCGTATTATGATCTCCAGATTTTGTCTTTTACAAATCAAGTGACCGAATCAGACTTCCGCCAGGCCTGGATTTTATGGGAAAAGAACAGCGGTTCTTTGCGCCATCGGTGGGTCAAGGTGTTTGTGGCAGCGGTTCTGCTGCTGTTTATCTGCCTGATGATGCCCCGGTATTCGGCTGTTTATACCACCTCTTTTGTGCCGGTGTGCGCTTTCGCGGCGTTAAACGGGTATTTGCTCTATCAAATTTTTGCCAAGATCCGGATGGTCGGCGACGAAGCCGACCGGATGTATGGGTCGAACCGCCTGCTAAGGCAAGAGGAGAACATTACCCTGACGCGGGAAGGCTTTACCATTCAAAACGCGTATGAATCTATCCAAGGCTATTGGGCGGAAGCCGCCCAGTGTTTCGAGACCGAATCGTTTTTCGCGGTGGCCGGCGGATCCGAGCGTCCGCTGCTTATCCTTAGCAAGGAAAGTATTCCGTCACAGCGGCGGGAGGAAGTCAGCGGAAAGATGAAAAGCATCTTTGCCGCGCGGTACCGCCGGATTTCCCGGTAATGCCGGCTGAAAGGAGGGCTGCATGATGGAAAACGAACCGGTTTTACGGGTCAGCTTTTTAATTACCGTGGATGATTATATTCATGAACGGCTTGATTTTCTTACATTGGGCATTACGCGGACCGAGCGGCGGGTCAATTTCGTTTTCGGTCTTTTGCTGGTTCTTCTGGGGCTGTGCGGCGCGCTGTTTTTTACCAGCAGGCCAGCCGATTGGATATCCTGGTCTCTTTCCGTTTTGTGCGGCCTGTGCGTCCTTTTTTATTACGACAAATTCTTTCCTGTTATCAACGCCGCCCAAGCCCGCAAGGATTATGAGGGGGTAAAGGAACGGCTTTTCGCACAGGCGTTTACTTTGTCTGAAGATGCGCTGGAAATTGCCAGCGTGCGGCAAAAATGCCGGTATCCTTGGGATTTATTCTACCGTTGTGTGCGAACCGACCATTTGGTTATTTTCTATCTCGGCATCGGTTCCACCCGGGTTTTGCCCCTTCGAATGGTGGCAAAAGAGGATCAGGAACGGCTTTGGCCTTTTTTGGCCGGCCGGTTGGGTTCCCGGTACGAGGAGAAAACCGGTTCCTCATCTTAAACAAATAGAACGGGGTTTCTGCCATGTCCACCGATAACCGGCCGGAGCTGCTGCTGGAGCTTCCGGTACAGCTGACGCAGCAAGATTATATCGACGCCAATTTATTATACCGTAAAAGCCACGGTTCGCCGCGGGCGCGGAAAACTTTTTGGTTGGCGGTCCTGGCCGCGACCGCTGGAATGGCGGCTTGCGTGGTGTTGTCCGCACTGGCGGGGGCCGTGGAAACCGCGATTCAATTGGCATGGCTTTGTGGCGTTTTTTGCGTCTTTACGGTTTTGTTTTTATTATTGGACCGCGTACTGTTTTGCAAGCGTGCCGCACGAGTATACCAGAACAGCCGGCTGTTATCCCAGCCCAGGGCGGTTTGTTTTTTTCAGGATGGGTTATCCGCTGTTTCCGCCAGTGGGCGGTCCATGTCGTCTTGGGAGGAATTGGACGGGGCGGCGGAAAACAAATGGGGGCTGGTGCTTTACCGCGAAAACGTCATGTTTGCGGTGCCCGGCCGCGTATTAGACCAGGGCGCTGCCGATTATCTGCACCGGTTGCTTGCCTTTAAATTAGGCAGCCGGTACCGCGTGGAACAATTTGTAGAACCGGCGGGGCCTGTGGTTGCCATACCTGGGGAGCGGATACAGAAGGACCAGCCGCCGCCCGCGGTTTTCTTTACGGTGCAAGCATTCGGGGAACGCCCCGAACTGCGGAACAGCCCGAAACAACAACTTTTGCCTGCCGTGGCCGGCAGCTTTCTTCTGTTTGGCATTGTATGCGGCGCGGCGTTTGCGCTGGGGCTGCGTTGGTCCATCATTTGGGGTTCTGCCGTATCCGGCGCGGTTCTTTTTTTGATGGGCTGGATGGTACCGGCCATGTACCGCGCGCGGCGCGCGGCGCCAAAAAAAATAGACAGCCAGACGATACTGCGGTTTTCACCCACCGGATTCGAACATGAAAACAAATGGGAAAAAGCGTTTGTTCCTTGGGCGCTGGTGGATTCGGTTTGCGAGGCGCCTTCGGGATTTCTAGTTCGTTACGATGCTTGCAGCCAGATTTGGATTGAAAAAGACACGTTAACAATACCCGGGACAAATCAGTCCCCCGCAGCGCTGGCCGCGGAACTAACGCAGATTTTCGCCCGTTATGCACCACAGGGCGTTTTGGGTAACAGAAAAGGGGAATAAATACCGATGGACAATCAATTTGAACACAAGCGCGTGATCGACGTCGATATCGAAAAGGAAATGAGAAAATCCTATCTGGATTATTCCATGTCGGTTATTGTGGGCCGGGCGCTGCCCGACGTGCGGGACGGCTTAAAACCGGTGCACCGCCGCATTTTGTACACCCTGTACGAGAAGGGGATTTTGCCGGACCGCCCTTACCGTAAGTGCGCGGATACCGTCGGTTCGGTTCTGGGCAGTTATCACCCCCATGGCGACGCTTCGGTCTACGACGCGTTGGTGCGCCTTGCGCAGGATTTTTCCATGCGTTATCCCTTGGTGGACGGCCAGGGCAACTTTGGTTCGGTGGACGGCGACCCGCCTGCCGCGTACCGGTATACGGAAGCGAGGATGAGCAAAATATCGGTGGACATGCTGACCGATATCGAAAAGGACACCGTGCGGTTCATCCCCAACTACGATGACCGCTTAAAGGAACCCGAATACCTGCCCTCCCGTTTTCCCAATCTGCTGGTCAATGGCTCCACCGGCATCGCGGTGGGCATGGCCACCAATATCCCACCCCACAATTTAGGGGAAGTTGTGGATGGCATGTGCTTTTTAATCGATCATCCCGACGCGGGGCTCGAGGATTTGATGGATTACATCAAGGGGCCGGACTTCCCCACCAGCGGCATCATCATGGGGCGCAGCGGCATCCGCGCCGCGTATGCCACGGGCCGCGGCCGCATTCATGTGCGCGCGCGGGCGGAAATTGAGGAAGATAAAAACGGCCGGTTTAAAATATTGGTAACCGAATTGCCGTACCAGGTCAACAAGGCCCGGCTGATCGAATCCATTGCGGATATGGTCAAAGAAAAACGGCTGGAGGGTATCTCCAACATCGCCGACCACTCCGACCGCGACGGTATGTGCATTGTAATCGACATCAAGCGGGATGCTTCCCCGCAGATTGTTCTCAACCAGCTTTACAGCTTTACCCAAATGCAAATTACCTTTGGCATTATCATGCTGGCCATTGTGAATGGCGAACCGAAGATTTTGGGCTTGAAAGAAATTTTAGAGCATTACATCAAGTTCCAGATGGATGTGGTTACCCGGCGTACCATTTACGATTTGCGCAAGGCGGAGGAACGCGCCCACATCCTGGAAGGCTTGAAGATCGCGCTGGATTTCATCGACGAAGTGATCAAAATTCTCCGCGCCTCCAAATCGATCCCCGAGGGAAAAAATGCGCTGATCGAACGGTTCGGTTTGGATGATCCCCAGGCTGCGGCTATAGTGGCCATGCGCCTTGGCCAGCTCACCGGTTTGGAACGGGATAAAATCGAGGCGGAATTGGCCGAACTGCGGACAAAGATCGCCGATTACCAGGATATATTGGCACATGAAAGCCGCGTGCTGCAAATTGTGAAGGACGAGGCCATGGCTATCCGCAATAAATTTACCGACGAACGCCGGACCGAAATCGCCGCTATCAGCGGCGAGGTGGACATCGAGGATTTAATACCGGTGGAGGACTGCGTGCTGACGCTGACCAATTTCGGCTATGTCAAGCGCCAGCCGGTGGATACCTTCAGCACCCAGCGCCGCGGCGGACGCGGCGTGGCGGGTATGGCGCGCCGGGAGGAAGACGTGGCCACCGAGATGTTTGTCATCAGTTCCCACGATTATGTCATGTTTTTTACCAATCTTGGCAGGGTCTACCGCCTGAAGTGCTACGAGGTCCCCGAGGGAAGCCGGACCTCCAAAGGCATTAACATCGCGAATCTTCTGCCCCTGTCGCCGGATGAGCGTGTTACTTCCATGATTCGTGTCCCGCAGTTCGAGGAAGACCGGTACCTGGTGATGGTTACCCGCTGCGGCGTTATCAAGCGGACCGATTTAAGGGCGTATCAAACCGCGCGCAAAGGCGGCGTTATTGCCATTGACCTGGACGAAGGGGACGAATTGGCCTGGGTTAAGCTGACCGACGGGGATACCCAGCTGATGATCGGCACCCGAAAAGGCATGGCCATCCGTTTCCACGAAAGGGACGTTCGCGCCATGGGCCGTACCGCCCGGGGCGTGAAAGCGCTGACCCTGCGGGAAGGCGACCAGGTGATCGGCATGGCCTCTCTGCGGGAAGGCGGCGTCGTGCTGACCGTTTCCGAAACCGGTTACGGCAGGCTGTCTCCCATTTCGGATTACCGCCTTCAGTCCAGGGGCGGCAAGGGGCTGAAAAACTACCATGTAGATAAATACGGCGATGTGGCTGCCATCAAGGTGGTGGACAAAGACGCGGACGACGTGATCATCATTTCCTCTGACGGCATCATTATCCGTATTGCCGCTAGCGATATCCGGGAATGTGCCCGGCCGTCCAAGGGGGTCAAGGTCATGCGCGTGACCGAAGACAGCAAGGTAGTCACCCTGGCCCGCGCGCCGCACGACGAGGAGGAAACCTCCCAGCTGGAGGTAGACGAGGCCGACGACCCCGACGAGGGCGCCGGGGACGAGGAATAAAACCTGCAGGCCCGGTCCGGTTTGATCCGGAGCCGGGCCTGTTTTTCCAATGATCACAAGGGGGAAAATAGGTGAAACCGTATCGCGACCTGTTTTTTGATTTGGACGGAACGTTGACCAATCCCAAGGAGGGAATTACCCGTTCAGTGGAATATGCCCTGAATGCCTTTGGTATTTCGGTGCCGGACCGGGACGCGCTGTGCCGCTTTATCGGGCCGCCGCTGGTGGAATCCTTCCAAACTTACTATGGCTTCTCCCCACAACAGGCCCAAAAGGCGCTGCTGATATACCGCGAACGTTTTGCAAAAACTGGTATTTGGGAAAATGAGCCCTATCACGGCATGGAGGAATTGCTGAAAGCCCTTTGGAAGGCGGGGCGGCGGCTGACGGTGGCGACCTCCAAGCCCACGGTGTTTGCCGAACAAATATTGGAACGATTCGGTTACCGGAAATATTTTACGGCAGTCAGCGGCAGCGAGCTGGACGGCACGCACAACCAAAAGCGGGAAGTCATTCAGAGCGCGCTCGCGTTTTATAACCTTGCTCCCCACCAGGCTCTGATGGTCGGCGATACCCGGTACGATGTAGAAGGCGCTGCGTTATGCGGCTTAGACTGTGTAGGCGTCCTGTATGGTTTTGGCAGCAGACAGGAACTGGAGGCCGCCGGGGCGGTCCAACTGGCGGATTCGGTGCCAGCGCTGCGCCGGTTATTGCTTGGGGAAGCAGCGAAAGGGTAAGGAGGGCGCCATGGACGATTTGGAACGGATCGGTATGATCTTACAAAAAGCCGGTCTGCCTTTATGGGGCGTATGCCCCTTTTGGGCGGTGCGGGACCACCTGCTGCCCTGCCGGGGCAAAGACCGCATTCCTTCCCAAGCCTCCAGCGTGCTGTGCGTCTTGTTCCCCTATCTAACCGGTCAAGAGGAGGGGCGCAACGTTTCCCGCTATGCCGTTGGGCCGGACTACCACCAAATAGCGGATCATTTTTTAAAACAAGCGGTTAAAATGCTTTCCATATCGTTTAAAAATAATAAATTTATACATTTTGTAGACAACAGCCCCATTCCGGAGGTGCGGGCGGCCGCCTGGGCGGGCTTAGGGGTGGTGGGCCAAAATGGATTGCTGATTCACAAAACGTACGGTTCTTTTGTTTTTATCGGCGAAATTGTCACCGACCTAGCCTTGCCGGTTCCCTTGCGGGAACCGGCCCTATGCCCCGGCTGCGGCGCATGTATTCGAAGCTGCCCTACCGGCGCGTTGGCGGCGGGCGGGCTGGACCGGGAAAAATGCCTGTCGGCTGTCAGTCAACAAAAAGGGGATTTGACCGAATTCCAAGCCGCGCAGCTCTTAAAATCCGGCTGCGCCTGGGGATGCGACCGGTGCCAGGAGGCTTGCCCTTTGAACCGAGCCGCGGCGCCCACCCCCTACCCCGCTTTTTTGCAGGGCGCTGTCCCGCATGTCACACCCCAAGTGGTGGAAGAACGTACGGACCGTGCCTACCTGTGGCGGGGAAAGTGGGTAATCCTGCGCAACCTGAAGCTGCTGGGGGAAAAAAAGGAGGAACCATGACGCTGCCGCTGTACGAATCGCTGGTTCAATACCGAAACCGAGGATATGCCTCCTTCCATACGCCGGGCCACAAATATGGCGGGTTTTTGCCGCCGGATTTGGCGAGCTTGGATGTGACCGAGCTGCCGGATACCGACAGCCTGTTTGAGGCGTCGGGTGTTTTGAAGGAAGCGGAGGACCACGCTGCCAAGGTTTTTCATACCGCTGCCACCTTTTTTTCCGCGGGCGGATGCACGTTGTGTATCCAAGCCATGCTGCGGCTGGCCGCTCCGGCTGGGGGAAAAGTCGTCAGCGGCCGGGTCATCCACCGCAGCGCGGTCAACACCATGGCGCTGCT
>CABQAC010000087.1 GCA_902462035.1 uncultured Eubacteriales bacterium | reverse complement strand
GCCGCGTCCCCATCCTCTTTTCTTCCCGTTTGCGCCCATTCGCCCCCGTAATAGATGGACGGAATGCCTGGCATGGTAAACAGCAGCGTATAAAGCAGGGGCAGATGGCACGGGTCGGCAAGCTGGGATGCGACGCGGGTGACGTCGTGGTTATCCGCAAAATTATAAAGATGGCGGCCGGTGTACAAGCACCAGCTTTCTTGCCCGAACTGACGGTTTAGGGAATAGGCGATTTCGAACAAATTATGGCTGTTCATGCTGGAGTAAAGCCCTTTGTAACATTCATAATTGGTGACCGAGTCCAGCATGCCGGGCTGCATCAGGGTGTTGTAGTCGCCGTGTATCATTTCGCCCATCAGCCAAAAATCCGGCCGCATCGCTTTGCAGCGGGCGGACAGATCCCGCATAAAGCGGGGGTCCAGGGAATAGGCCACATCAAGCCGCAGCCCGTCTGCGCCGAATTCTTTTATCCAGAATTCGGCGCTGTGGAACAGTTCCTCCCGAACGGCGGGGTTTTGCAGGTTGAGTTTGACCAAGTCGTAGCAGCCTTCCCACCCCTGGTACCAAAAACCGTCCCCAAAGGGGCTGTCACCCTCAAAATTCAGGAAAAACCAATCCCGGTAAGGCGAATGTTCCCGGTTCTTTTTCACATCCAAAAACGGCCCGAACCGGCGGCCGGTATGGTTAAAAACACCGTCCAGCACCAAACGGATGCCGTTTTGGTGGAGCGCCTCCGCCAGCGCTTTCAAATCCTCGTTGGTGCCAAGCCGGCGGTCTACCTTGCGGTAATCCGCGGTGTCGTACCCGTGGCGGTCCGATTCGAAGACCGGCCCCAGATATACGGCGTTCACGCCCAGCCGCACCAGATGGGGAATAAACGCCGCAACGGCTTGCAGCCTGGGAACCGGGTCGGATAAAAAATCGTTTTCCGCGGGCGCGCCGCAAAAACCCAGGGGGTAAATGTGATAAAAGACAGCGGAATCGGCCCAATGCATCTTAATGAATCATCCTTTCGTACAGCCGGACAGGCAGCCGGGTTCATTCACTCGAACGGATAGCGCAGCCCCCATTGGGCGCGCATTTCGTCGCAGCAGCGCAAGATGTCGATGGTCTCTTGCAGCGGCAGTTGAGGAACCTCGATTTCCCCGGCGCGGTAGGCGTTGACAGCGGCTTTGATTTCGAACTGGAACCCATTTTCGTAAGGAAGGGTAACCTCGTCCGCCACCTCGTCCCGGCCAAAATAAAGGGTCGCTGTCCGGGCCGACTCAAAATGGGGGATCTCGATGCGGCCCAGCGTGCCGTACAGCGCGGCGTGGGACGGCGCGTATACCGCCATGGCCGTGGTTATCACGCCCAGCGCGCCGGTTTCGTACCGCAGGATAGCCGCGCAGTTGTCGTCCACCCCGGTATCCCCTATAACAGCGTCAGAGGTGATTTTAACCGGATGAGCGCCCAAAAAGGAGCTGATAAAAGACACTCCGTAAATGCCCAAATCCAGCAGGGCGCCGCCCGCCAGGGCGGGGTTGCGCATCCGGCTTTCCTTGGGGTACCGGGTATTGTCAAACGAAAAGTTGCACTGAATGCGGCGGATTTCCCCAATGCGTCCGTCATGAATCCATTTTTCCACCGCCGCCCGGTAAGGCAGGAAACGGCTCCACATGGCCTCCATCAAAAATAAATGGTCCCGCCGCGCCAGCGCCGCCAAGTCCTGTGCCTGCGCGGCGGTGGCGGTAAAGGCCTTTTCGCACATGGCCCCCTTGCCGTGCAGCAGGCACTGGCGTGCGTATTCGTAATGGTGGGAGTGGGGGGAAGCGATGTACACGATGTCCAGATCGCTTTGCAGGAACGCTTCCAGATCGTCGTAATGGTTGGGGATATCGAACTTGCGGCTGAATTCTGCCGCCTTTTCCCGGGAGCGGGAATACACCGCCGCCAAAGTCGCATCTGCGGACAGCATCTTAACGGCGCAGGCGAACTTTTGCGAAATGGTGCCAATACTAATGATGCCGAACTTTACTTTTTCCATACGTGGCTAAGCTCCTTTTTTACGTTCCGCGTCAAAAGATGCCGAAAGGGCGCGAAGGCCGCACGGCGGGGAAACTTTGGTTGCGGAACAAGAAATCATATGTTAAAATGGATTCAACTTGGGAAGATGGGGAGGAAAGCCGGATGCTCCAGCGCAAATTCGGGTTCACCCTGGAGGTGGACATTCACGGCATGCGGGTGGCGGACGCCAGGGAACAGCTCGAACGGCTTATCGCCCGCTGCGGCCCGGATATCCACGAAATTGTGGTCATCCATGGGTACCACGGCGGCCGGGCGCTGCAGGACATGGTGCGCAACGAGCTGCAAAGCAGCCGTATCCGCCAAAAGGTTTTGTCCCTGAACAACGGCCAGACCTCCCTGCTGCTGAAATAACGGCTGACCCCATAGACTTAGCGTCTTACGGTCACCAGCGGCTCTGCTCATCCAGGGTAAGCATGTAGGAGGGCAGGAATTCCGCCACAAAACAGTCGGCTTCGGGCAGGCCCATGTCTTTGACCGCGCCGAGCAGCGTGGCGCGGGCGGTTTCGAATTCATTGTTGCCCATACGGCATTCCTCCATACACTTGATGACTGCCGACAGCTTGTCCGCCGCTTTGACAAACCGGCGCTCCAGGGCGCCGGCCTCCTCCAGCAGAAGGGGGCGGTAGGCGGGGCGCAAATCCTCCGGCAGCATTTGAAGCAGGCGGTTGCCCGCCACTTGCTCCACCTGTTTGTACGCCTGCTGGATTTGCGGGTTTAGGTATTTGACCGGGGTGGGCATGTCGCCGGTCAAAATTTCGGTGGTGTCGTGGTACAAGCCCAGCACCGCGGCCCGCTCCGCATTGACGTTCCCGCCAAACCGGGTATTGTGCAGTACGGCCAGCGCGTGGGCGATAACCGCGACATCCAGGCTGTGTTCGCTGATGTTTTCGTTCTTGGTGTTGCGCATTAGGCCCCAACGGTTGATGTATTTCATGCGGGACATCATGGCAAAGAAATGGCTGCTCATGTCGGCCCCTCCTATCTAGTCGGTTCTCCTTCAAAATATACCGCGAACGGGCTCGGGTGTCAACTCGTCCCGTTGGCGGAACCTGTAATACCGGAGTGTGCTTATGATGAATCGGAGCATTGTCCTCAATAAAAAGCAGGCGGGGCTCATGCTTGGCGGTATCCTGCTGCTGGCCGCGCTGGCGCGCGTATGTATCGCCGTGCTGTTCTTGGGAAAATTCGATACGCAGGTGTACTTGGGCTGGGCAAGGGGGGTCCAGGACGGTTTTTTCAGCGCTTACGACGGGCATATCCCCAATATGGATTACCCGCCGCTGTACCTATATCCGCTCAAGCTCATCGGCATGTTGCTTAACATTCCGGGCGTGGGCGACTACCTGCCCTTTGAAATGCTGCTGATTAAGCTGACGCCTATCGTGTGCGACCTGCTCACCATTGCTACTTTGTACCTGGTGTGCCGCGGGCGTTCGGTTGTTTTGGGCTTGCTGCTGGCCGGGGCGTGGGCAATCAACCCCGCGGCCATCTTTAATTGCGCCGTGTGGGGGCAGACCGATACCATAATGATCTTTTTGCTGGCCATCGCTTTTTGGGCGGTGGAGGAGGACCGGCCGGTTTTGGGTACGGTGCTTTTCGCAATTGCGGGGCTTACCAAGCTGCAGTGCTTGTATTTTGCGCCGGTGCTGCTGCTTTATTTCCTCCGCCGCAGGGATTGGCTGCTTTTGCTGAAAGCCGTCGGAGCGGGGCTTGCCACTGTGGCGGTGGTATTTTTGCCGTTTATGATCGGCTCCAAAAGCTGGACGCTGATATTTGACGTGTATTTTGGCGGGTACGGCTTGTTCCCGGTAATTAACCTGAACGCCTTTAACGTATACGGGCTGGGCAATTACAATTGGGTTACCGATTCTTTGTCCCTGTTTGGCGGGGCGCCCAACGACCAGGGGGTGATGGTAGGCGGCTTTACCTTTAGCATGCTAAGCACCCTGCTGACCCTTGGCTCTCTGGCGTTTGTCTGCTACCTGATGCTGCGGGGCAAAAAGTGTTCGGTTTGGCTGGGCGGGCTGATGCTGATGCAATGCCTGTTCATGCTGACCATCCGCCAGCACGAGCGGTACCAGATTGTGGTGCTGATCTTCTGCCTGATGGCATATGCCAAAGAGCGGGATTTTCGGCTTTTCGGCCTGTTTTGCGGGCTGTGTTCCGTGTCGTTTTTCAATCAGGCGCTGGTGTTTGCCAAGGCGTTCCATCCAAACGACCCATGGGTGCCCTATTTTCCGGTCATCCAATTTTTCTTCTCCTTCATCAATGTAGCTCTTTTTGCATATACGGGGTTTTTATGCTGGCAGCACGCCTTTCCCAAACCGGGACGGGCAACCCCCAAAAAAACTTTGCAGGAAGACGGAAAGGCGGGAATATAAAAGATGGCCGATACCATGTCTTTAAAATACAGGCTGGCCCGGGCGCCGGAACGGTTCTGGCAAAAACGCGGCTTTCGCGCGTTCGCCCTGGGCTTTTTAACGGCTTTTTTGTTCTTTATCCCATTTATTTTATTCGATAACGGGTATTTTCTGTTTTACGGCGATTTCAACGTACAGCAGGTACCCTTTTACCAGATGGTACACGATGCGATCCGCAGCGGCAACTTCCTGTGGAACTGGAACACCGACCTGGGCGCCAATTTGATCGGTTCGTACACCTTTTACAATTTGGGCAGCCCCTTTTTTTGGCTGACCCTGCTGTTCCCCAGCGGCGCGGTGCCCTACCTGATGGGCCCGCTGCTGATGCTCAAATTTGCCTGCGCGTCGCTAACCGGCTACATTTACCTGAAACGGTATGTGAAAAATCCGGACTTTGCCGTCATCGGCGGCATGCTGTATGCCTTTTCCGGGTTTTCGGTGTATAACATTTTCTTTAACCATTTTCACGAGGCGATCGTGATCTTTCCCCTTTTGCTGGCCGCGTTGGATGCCTACATGGTCGAAAAGCGCCGCGGCGTTTTCGCGCTGACGGTGTTTGCCGCCTGCCTGATGAACTATTACTTCTTTGCCGGACAGGTGGTATTCTGCCTGATTTATTGGTTTGTGCGCATGCTGTCCCGGTCGTGGAAGATGACGCTGCGTGAGTTTTTGTGGCTGCTGTTCGAGTCGGTCATCGGCGTGGCCATGACCGCGGTGCTGCTGCTTCCCACGGTGCTGGCGGTGCTGCAGAACAGCCGGGTGGACAGCCCGACATACGGCTGGGGTGCGCTGCTGTATGGCCAGGAACAGCGGTATCTGCATATTCTGGAAAGCTTTTTCTTCCCCCCGGATATTCCAGCCCGGCCCAACTTTACGCCGGATTCGGATGCGAAGTGGGCTTCGCTGGGCGCCTGGCTGCCGCTGTTCAGCATGGCGGGCGTGTTCGCCTTTCTGCAGACCAAACGCAAAAACTGGATCAAGCGCATCGTTGTTCTGCTGCTGTTCATGACCATGGTTCCCATTCTGAATAATGCCTTTCAGCTGTTTAACGCGGCGTATTACGCCCGGTGGTTCTATATGATTACCCTGATGTGTTCCCTTGCCACCGTCTGCGCGCTGGAAACCGCCGAGGTGGATTGGAACCGGGCGTTCCGCTGGGCCGGAGGAATCACAGCGGCCATTGCCCTGGCTGTTGGCCTGATGCCGAGAAGCATTGACAGCGACGGCAATTTTACCGACTTTGGCCTAGAGGATTACCCCCACCGGTTTTGGCCGTATGTGGCCATTGCCATGGTCAGCCTGCTGCTTTGCTACCTGCTGATTCCAATGCTTCGGCGCAGCCCCAGGCGGTTTGCGCGGTACGCCACCTTGGGCGTTATGCTGGTTTCGGTTATTTATGCCGCGTATTTCATCGCGCTGGGCAAAACGCAGTCGTACGACACCCACAACTACGTTATCCCCTACTGCCTGAACGGCGGCAGGGATTTGAATCTGCCCGACGAAAACCCAGACGAGGATTACCGGGTGGATTTTTACAACGCCATGGACAATGTGGGCATGTTTTGGCAGATGCCTACCATACAGGCGTTCCACAGCATCGTGCCCGGCTCGGTGATGGACTTTTACAACAGTATCGACAATGGCCGCGGCGTGGGTTCCCGGCCCAATGCGGACCATTACGGCATCCGGGGGCTGCTGTCGGTCAAATACTTGTTCGATTTTGCAAACGACAACGACAGCTTTTATGAAACAGCGTTTCAAAATACCAAGATGCCTGGTTTTTCAAAATACGATACCCAAAACGGCTTCGATGTCTATCAGAACGACTATTATATTCCCTATGGTTTTACCTACGACCAGTACGTGACCACACGCAAGTATGAAGGCGTGGCCAAAAGCTACCGGGAATTCGTACTGCTTGACGCGTTGGTGCTCAGCGATGCGCAGATCCAGAAATACGGCCATTTGCTGACGCCGATGGATTCGGTGGATATGGTCCGGTACACCCAGGATTATTACCTGGAAATGTGCGAGGCCAGGCGGCGGGAGACCTGCTATTTCTTCGAAGCCCGGGGGGACGGTTTTACCGCCAAGATCGACCTTTCCAAAGAAAACCTGGTGTTTTTCAGCGTACCCTGGGAGGAGGGCTGGTCCGCAACGGTGGACGGCCAACCGGCGGATATCGAACGGGTAAACGTGGCGTTTATGGCGGTGGATGTGCCGGCGGGGGACCATATTATCGAATTCCACTACGTGACCCCAGGGCTGAAGCTGGGCGCGGCGGCCACGGGGGCTTGCGTGCTGCTGTTTGCGGCCTACCTGGTTTTCCTGCCCAAGTGGGAGAAAAAACGCAAGGCGCGGTGCCGTTTGACTGCGGAAGAACCGGAAGCGCTGGAGGAATACGATCTTTCGAACCCGGAGGAGGAAATCCCGGACGAGACGGCGGATACGGCGCCGCAAGAGGAAAAAGAAATGCCGGAGGAAGAGACAAAGCCCGGTTCCCCGGCGGAAAAGCAAGAGGATTAAGACGCATTGCAGCGGCAAGTCTGAATGGAAGGAAGGATAGCCATGGATATCCTGTATCTGGTTGTTCCCTGTTATAACGAGGAGGAGGTCCTGCCCGAAACCGCCAAGCGCCTGACCGAAAAGCTTGATGCGCTGGCCGCGGACGGTAAAATTGGCGCGGGCAGCCGTATTTTGTTTGTGGACGACGGCAGCAAGGACCGCACCTGGGAACTGATCGAGCAGCTGCACCAGGGGGACGACAGGATTTTGGGACTAAAGCTCAGCCGCAACCGCGGCCACCAAAACGCGCTGCTGGCCGGTATGATGACGGCCAGGGACCATTGCGACTGCATGGTTTCCATGGATGCCGACCTGCAGGATGATGTGGATGTGCTGGACGAATTCCTGGAGAAATACCGGGATGGCTGCGATGTGGTGTACGGGGTGCGCAAGCAGCGGGACAGCGACACCTTCTTTAAGCGCACGACAGCCCAGGGCTTTTATAAGATGATGAAGGTGCTGGGGGTGGATGTGGTGTACAACCACGCCGACTACCGGCTGATGAGCCGCCGTGCGCTGGACGGCTTGGCGGAATACCGGGAGGTCAACCTGTTTCTGCGCGGGATTGTGCCTTTGGTGGGGTACCGGTCGGATTACGTGTATTACGACCGCCACGAGCGGTTTGCCGGGGAGTCGAAATACCCTGTGCGCAAAATGCTGGCCTTTGCGGTGGATGGGATTACATCCTTTAGCGTAAAGCCGTTGAAGTTGATCTCCAACTTAGGTATCCTAATATCGGTATTGAGCGTTGCGGGGCTTTTGTACGCGCTTATCTCCAAGCTGGCGGGCAGCGCGGTATCCGGATGGACGGCCATTGTGGCGTCCATTTGGTTTTTAGGCGGGCTGCAGATGCTCTGCATCGGCGTGGTCGGTACCTATATCGGTAAAATTTACAGCGAGGTCAAGGCCAGACCGCGGTACCGGATCGAAAAATTTTTGGGCGAATAGAGAAAATATTTTGTGCCCGCCTGGGGGCTGTTCCGTTATCGATCAGCCCTGCGTTTTGAACCGGATCTGGGAGAATAAAAACCTCCAATCGTAGTTTTATCTACGATTGGAGGTTTTGTCGTGTGGGAAAACGGGATGGACGCGCCAATATCCGATCGACTATTGGCAAATGATATCACAAGATACGCGGCCTATCGCGGCGCCTTTGCGGCAATGGGCTTTCCGGCATGGGGGCCCCGGGCCATCCGCGGGCGGCCGGTTTGCGCCGCCACAACGCAACATACCGGGCGCTTACGCCGCAGGGCGCAAATGGTTTTTGGCGCGGGCGCGGCGTAGTTTTT
>CABQAC010000086.1 GCA_902462035.1 uncultured Eubacteriales bacterium | reverse complement strand
CAGGATACCGCCGGTTTGTCCAGCAGCGCCAGCGCCGCTTCCTGCGGCTGATCGCAGTACCCGGCCAAGGCGGCGGCTTCCCGGGCGTTGCCGGTCAGCAGCAGGTATTGGCAAAACCGCTTTTCTTTTTTGCTGGGTTGTTTTTTTTCGGCCGGTTCCATCTGCCTTTTCATGCCTCCTTTCCAAGCCGACTGGAAGGGGAAAAAAGGCGTCTGCCCGCCGTAACCCCCTTCACCCTTAGCGCGGAAAAGAAAAAAATTGCCCTCCAAAGGGCAATTCTCACAAAAAGAGAGACCGAAAACTTTTTGGGATGCGGTATACTCGGGGCTAACAAGGGTTTTCGGTCCATCCATACAAAAAAAAGAGATTGTTTTGCTCTATTTGTTACAAAAAGAATTTGGGTGATTGTTTTTGACCCTGGCAGCCGCTATAATGAAGGCAATACCCCAGAATCTGATTACAATCTATTTGGGAGGAATGTTTCCATGTTAAAAGCGGTCAATTTGACCTGCGATTATCAGGTAAATCCGGTGGGCGTCAACGACCAGATCCAGCTGGGATGGGTTCTTCAAAGCGACCGCCGCAATGTTCTGCAAACATCTTATCAGCTTCAGGTAGCCACCGACCCGTCGTTTTCCAACGTGGTGTTCGACAGCGGCGTGGTGCAAAGCGGCGAATCCGCCCATATCCGGCCCGCGGGCATGAAGTTCGAATCCTCCACCCGCTATTTTTACCGTGTGAAGGTAGCGGACAACCAGGGGGAACAAAGCGCGTACAGCGAGCCTGCGTATTTCGAGACCGCGCTGCTCTGCAATTGCCTTTGGAAAGCGGACTTCATCACCGCCGACACCCAGGAGCAGGATTCCGAGCTTTCCGACGGCCGTTTGCTGCGCAAGGAATTTTTGGTGGGCAAAAAGGTCAAATCCGCCCGGGCGTACGCCACGGCCATGGGCATGTACGAGATGTTCCTCAACGGCAAGCGGGTGGGGGATTACGTTCTGACGCCCGGCTGGACCAGGTTCGATAAGCGCACCCTGTACCAGACCTACGACGTGACCAGCCTGCTCCAGCAGGGGGAAAACGCCGTGGCCGCCCATGTGGGCGCCGGCTGGTGCAAAGGCGTGATCGGCTTCGAGCACAAGCGCAACCACTACACCAAAAAGGCGCTTTTCATCTGCCAAATCCTGGTGGATTACGAGGATGGAACCCAGGATTTGATCGTGACCGACGGCAGCTGGAAATGGTCGAAAGGCCCGGTGGTGTTCTCCGAGTTCTACGACGGAGAAATTTACGACGCCCGCAAAGAACAAAAGGGCTTTGATACCCCCGGCTTCGACGATTCCAAATGGAACCCGGTGCTGGTGGTGGACCAGGACAAAAAGGTCCTGACCATCCAGGACGGCGAGCCGGTGCGTATCATCAACGAACTGCCCGCCAAGGAAATGTTCCGCACCCCCGAAGGGGATTTGGTTATCGATTTCGGCCAAAACTTAACCGGCTGGCTTCGCTTCCGTGTCACCGGCAAAGCCGGGGACAAGGCGGTCATCAAATACGCCGAAATCCTGGACGCCAAGGGTAATTTCTATACCGAGAACCTGCGCAAGGCCAAGGCGGCCACCGAGTACACCTGCAAGGGCGAGGGGACAGAGGTTTTCGAACCTCACTTCACCTTCCAGGGCTTCCGCTACATCAAGCTCGAACAGTTCCCCTGCGAGCCGAAATGCGAGGACTTTACCGCGCTGGCCGTCCACTCCGATATGGAGCCCACCGGCGCTTTCGAATGCTCCAACCCCCTGCTCAACCAATTGCAGCATAATATCGTTTGGGGCATGAAGGGCAACTTTGTGGATATTCCCACCGACTGCCCCCAGCGTGACGAGCGTCTGGGCTGGACGGGCGACGCCCAGATTTTCTGCCGTACCGCAAGCTATAATATGAACACCTATCCCTTCTTCCGCAAATGGCTGCGGGAAGTTGCGGTGGATCAGCGGGAGGACGGTTCGGTGCCCCACGTGGTGCCCGACCTGCTCCGCTCCCATAACCGGGACGACGCCATCATCAACGGCACGGCCAGCGGCGCCACCGCTTGGGGCGACGCGGCGGTTATCTGCCCGTGGGTGCTTTACCTGACCTTCGGCGATACGCAGATTCTTTCCGCTCAATACGACAGCATGGTCAAGTGGGTGGAATTCATGCACAGCAACGCCCAGGACGGCGTGCTGTGGAATACCGGTTTCCATTTTGGCGACTGGGTTGCCCTGGACGCCAAGGAGGGCAGCTATTTCGGCGCTACCCCCAACGATTTAACCGCCACGGCCTACTACGCCTATTCGACCGAACTGCTGGCCAAAACAGCCAAAATCCTGGGGAAGCAGGCGGACGCGGACAAATACTTTGACCTGCACGCCCGCATTGTAAAGGCGTTCCAAGATGAATTCTTTACCCCCACCGGCCGTTTGGCGGCCCGCACCCAGACTTCCCACATTCTGGCGCTGATGTTCCACCTGACCCCGCCCCAGTTTATGGAGCGCACCATCAAGACGCTGTTGGAACTGCTGAAGGAAAACGACGGCCATCTGGTCACCGGCTTCCTGGGGACCCCTTACTTCTGCCATGCGTTAAGCCAGAACGGCTGCACCAAGGAAGCCTACGAACTCCTGCTCAAGGAAGATTTCCCCTCTTGGCTGTATCAGGTTAAAATGGGCGCCACCACCGTTTGGGAGCACTGGGACGGCATGAAGCCGGACGGCACCATGTGGAGCGCCGACATGAACTCCTTTAACCACTACGCTTACGGCGCCATCGGCGAATGGCTGTACCGTGCGGTCGCCGGCCTCGAAATTGACGAGGAACAGCCCGGCTATAAGCATACCGTTCTACATCCCCACATCGGCGGCGGGCTGACCTATGTCACCGCTTCTTACCAGTCGGTGTACGGCGAAGTGAAATCTCATTGGGAGCATCAGGGCGATACCGTCACACTGACGGTGGAAATCCCCTGCAACACCACCGCTACCGTAGTGATGGACCGCGCGCAGAACGCTTCCAGCAAGGAAGGCGCCGTCCTGCAAAATGGAGCGGGCTGTGTCACGGCGGAAATTGGTTCCGGCCGCCATACCTTTGTTTACCAGCTTGCCGAATAACCGCACATCAACAAGAGGCCGTGGGAAACCCCACGGCCTCTTTTGTTTGGGATCACGCCTTCCCCCTGAGCGCTTCCGTTTTCATAAGGGTCATTTGATGAACATTTTTCACAAAACACACGCTCCGTAAAAATTTTCCTGTAAAATAAAACCAAGGTTTTAGGAAAATTGCTCTTAACAGGGCAATTTTCTCCCTTTTTCCGCTATGGGGGAAAGGATATATGATTGGGGGCTGCCCCAAAGCTATTGGTTCTGCTTTGACGGAATCGAGCGCGGTTCTCCTGTGGCGGTCTCTACCCTTGGGGTGCGGACCGAAAAAGATCTTTTTATGCAGGGCTACCGCGAAATGCTGCGCCGCCTTGAACCGGAAGTGATCTTGTGCTACAGCGATCCGTTCCCCGAAATGGAAGGCCATGTGGTTGCCGTAGATTACGCCGAAACCAACCATCTGTCCCGCAAGGCTGCCGAAGAATCTCCCAAGCCATACGCCGTCCATAAAAGAGGCTATGTCGTTTCCGCCGGAATGGGCCAAGCCCGGGGGGAGAAGCCGTATCTTCTAAACCGATTGCCGCAGGACGACTCACAGCTCAAACATATTTTCCGGGAAAAAGAAGGCCACCTGCCGGATACAAAAGAAAACCGCGACTATCTGGAAAGGCTTGCGAACGATGAAAAATGCTACCAGGGTACGGACGAAAGGGGGAACAGCTGGTATGCCGAAACGCTCCCGGACGGGAGCCAGGGCTGGGTATCTGTACGTGATGGAATCATCCAGAACGGCGGGATCAATGGTCCAGATAGCCTATATGGCTGGGACGATGAATTGGGCTGGATTTCCCAAAATGAAAAATTATTTGATTTTGTATGCCAAAAACAAGGAGGTTACCTCATGGAACTGCAGTTAAACCGCAAGCAAATTCTGTATGCTGTCTACTTTATTTTGGGCCGCTGTGACGACGGAACGTTAAAAGGGAATTTTCCATCGGTCCTTTCCGACTTATGTCCCTTTACCTTCAAGGGCGGAAGAGCGGCCGACATGGCTACTTTTGAGGATTTGATCGACTGCGTGATCGACCTGTACGGCGGATTTGAAACGGTGACCCCCGACCAGGCGTTCGAGGGCATGCGCCGGTTCGTATCCGATTACGCCAAGATATTCAAATATGATCCGGCAGAAGTGATGAACCGGATCGACCAGGCGGAATGGCTCTCCATCTGCGGGCAGGTCGTTGAAAAATACCCGGACGATTTCCCGTACCGGTACCGTGCGGATGCGTAAGGATACGAAAAAAATCTCCCAAGCCATACGCCGTCCACAAAAGAGGCTATGTCGTTTCCGCCGGAATGGGCCAAGCCCGGGGGGAGAAAATCATCTGCCGCCGGAAACTATTTGATTTATTGTATCAAGAACAAGAAGGGAGTCAAATGGAACTGCAGTTAAACCGCAAGCAAATTCTGTATGCCGTCTGCTTGATTTTGGGCCGCTGTGACGACGGACCTTAAAAGGGAATTTTCCATCGGTTCTTTCCGAGCTGTGCCCATTCGCGTTTAAAGGGGGAAAAGCGGCCGATATGGATACCTTCAGGGACCTGATGGTGTATCGCCGGCCTGTATGGCGGATTTGAAACAGTGCCCCCCCGATCAGGCGTTCGAGGGCATGCGCCGGTTCGTATCCGATTACGCCAAGATATTCAAATACGATCTGGCAGAAGTGATGAACCGGATCGACCCGGTGGAATGGCTCTCCATCTGACGGCAGGCGGTTGAAAAATACCCGGAAGACTTCCTGGTCTCGGAACGTGAAGATTTGTGAATCGTGTAGATTGGTCAATCCTGCCGTTTTGAAGGGGATGAAAGGGATTGGCTTTTTCAGAGCGAAAAAGACCCGGATGTCTTTTTTTAAAATGCCGCGTGGATGGATAGGATTGCCGCGCCCGCGCATCGTAGAAGTTTCCCATCCTTCCCTTGGCCGGGAACCCGCAAGCAAAGCAGAGGAGGCCGCCCATTATGGGCGGCCTCCTCTGCTTCGTTTGATAAAAGCCGGCCGTTTATTTCACTTTCATCGAGATATCGAACGCCTTAACCGAATGGGTCAGCGCGCCGATGGAAATGATATCCACACCGGTTTCGGCCACGCCGCGCAGCGTTTCGCCGGTAATGCCGCCGCTGGCCTCTAAAACCGCTTTCCCGTTGTTGATTTTCACCGCTTCCCGCATGGTGGCGCAGTCCATGTTGTCCAGCATGATGATATCCGCGCCGGCGCCGAGCGCTTCCCGCAGCTCGTCTAAGTTCCGGGTTTCCACCTCTATTTTTACCATGTGGCCCACCTTGTTCCGCAGCGCCCCAATGGCCTTGGTAATGCCGCCGCCCGCGTCGATATGGTTGTCTTTGAGCATGGCGGCGTCCGAAAGATTAAAGCGGTGGTTGCGCCCCCCGCCCACTGTCACGGCGTACTTCTGCAGCGGCCGCATGCCGGGCAGCGTTTTGCGGGTATCGCAAATCATGGCCTTGGTGCCTTGGGTCAACGCTACCGCCTTGGCGGTGGCGGTGGCCACGCCGGACAGGTGCTGAATCAGGTTCAGCGCCGTGCGCTCCCCTTTTAAAAGCTGGCGCATCCTGCCCGAAAAGTTGACAATCCGGTCCCCGGTCGCCACCCGGTCGCCGTCGTGTTTTAGAATTTCACAGCGGAACGTGTTGTCCAGCAGCTCGAACACCCGCATGGCGATATCGATTCCGCACAGCACACCCTCGGCCTTGGCCACAAAATAGGCGGTGCCGGTCTGGTCCTCCGGAATCAGATAATCGGTGGTGGTATCCAGGTAATTGACATCCTCTAAAACAGCGCGCTTGATCAAATCGTCCACATAAAACTGAGGAAGGGTCATCATGATTCCAGTACCTCCTGCAAGATGATGGATGCCACGGTGGCCAGGCTGCGGGCTTCCACCCAGCCGGGGGTAATCGCGTAGCCGCCGTGCTCCAGTTGGTCTTTGATCTCGTTGACCCGTGTAAGCCCGGGCGCCACCGCCTCCGGCTTAGGGATCACAAAATGAGCCTCCTGCATAATGGAGCGGATTTCCGTCCGCAGTCCATGGGGCAGGGGGTTGCCGGAAAGCTGGTAGATAGGCTTTGGCCCCGTTACCGGTTTGCGGCCGTTGGCGGCGCGGTCCCGGATCATGTCCTCGGCCGCGCGGCGGGAAAAAACCAGCGCCTCCAGCAGCGAATTGCTGGCCAGCCGGTTGGCGCCGTGCACCCCGGTATGGGAACATTCGCCCGCGGCGTACAAATGGGGGATGGTGGTGCGCCCCTCCAAATCCACGTCGATGCCGCCCATCAGGTAATGCTGGCAGGGAAAGACCGGAATCAAATCCTTGGTCATATCCACTCCTTCCTCCAGGCAGCGGGCATAAATCATGGGGAAGCGGTTTTTGACAAAATCCGGATCCTCAAACGTGATGTCCAAATAAAAATCCTTGCTGCCGGTGCGGGCCGACTCCTGCATAATGCTGCGGGAAACCACGTCCCGGGGCGCCAGTTCCTTGCGGGGGTCGTACCGGTCCATAAACCGTTCCCGGCGGCAGTTTAACAGCACCGCGCCCTCGCCCCGAACCGATTCCGATATCAAAAACCGTTCCCGGTCCCGGTCGGCCGCAAAGGCGGTGGGATGAAACTGCACCCAGCTCAAATGCTTGATCCGCGCGCCCAGCCGGTGGGCCAGGGTAATGCCGTCGCCGGTGGCGATGGCGGAATTGGTGGTGTAGGTGTATACCCTGCCGATGCCGCCGGTGGCCAGCAGCACGTCCCCGGCCGCCACCACCCGGACCTCACCGTCCTCCATCACGGCGGCGTAAAAGCCGTTTTCCGCCTGCTTTAAATCGAACAGCATGGCGTTTTCCCACAGTTCCACGTTGGGCAGCTTGCGCACCTGGGCCAGCAGTTTAATCACAATCTCGTGCCCGGTAGAATCCTTGTGGTGGGCAATCCGGCGCCGGGAATGGCCGCCTTCCATGGTTAAATCCAGCCCGCCGTCCTCGCCCTGGTCAAAGTCCACGCCCAGTTCGCGGATCCGGCGGATGTTCTGCGGACCTTCGTCCACCAAAACCTCGACAGAGTTTGGATCGTTCTTAAAATTACCCGCGATCATGGTGTCCTCGATATGGTGCTGAAAATCGTCTTTTTTTTGGTCCAGCACCGCCGCAACCCCGCCTTGGGCCAGGTTGCTGTTGGACAGAACCGGATCCCGCTTGGCAAGCATCAGCACCCGGACCGATGGGTCAAACTGCAGCGCGGCGTACAGCCCTGCCGCGCCGGCGCCCACGATCAAAACATCATATTCCCCTCGCATGTGGTAAGCCTTCTTTCAAAAAATTGGGATGCCGGAAAAATAGTTGGTCTTTCGGTCAGCCGCCGTACCGCAGCATGGCGTCGATGGGACGCTTGGCCGCAAGACGCAGCGATTCCTCCATCACAATTTCCTCGCCGCCGCGCCCCGCCAGCGCGTCCGCCACCTGCTGCAAAGTGGTCAGCTTCATGTTCATGCAGGTCAGCAAGTCCTCCTCCAATTGGTAGAACTTGCGGTTTGAATGATCCCGGCTCAGCTTGTCGCAAACGCCGCGTTCGGTTACAAGGATTATTTCGTCGTCGGTTGACAGGGCATAGTCGATAATGGCCTTGGTGGAGCCAACCATGTCGGCCAGCGCCACGCAGTCCGGCCTGCATTCGGGGTGCAGGGCAACCTTCGCGCCCGGATGTTCCGCCTTCAGCTTCAAAATCATCTCCGGCCTCACGCCATTGTGCACATAACAAAACCCATCCCACAGCAGGATGTTTTTTTCCGGCAGCTGGGACTGGACGTAAGCGCCCAGGTTTTTATCCGGAATAAACAAAATATCCTTTTGCGGCAGCCGCGAAACAATTTTGACCGCGGTGGAGGAGGTGACGCAGACGTCCGCCTGGGCCTTGAGCGCGGCGGTGGTGTTGATGTAGGCGCACACCGCCGCGCCGGGGTTTTCCGCCCGGAACGTTTTTACCCGCCCGGGGTCGATCTGTTCGGCCATGGGGCAGCCTGCCCGGGGGTGGGCAAGTATCACGGTCTTTTCCGGCGAAAGGATTTTAACCGTTTCGGCCATAAATCGAACGCCGCACAGCAGCACCCGTTTGGCGTCCACCTTTTGCGCCGCCTGGGAAAGAGCAAAGGAATCCCCCGTGATGTCGGCGATGTCCAGAATGTC
>CABQAC010000085.1 GCA_902462035.1 uncultured Eubacteriales bacterium | reverse complement strand
ACGTTACCGCACAATACGGTAAGAAGGCTGTCCAAAAGCGAAGCGGCTCCCAAAGCCAGCAGCAATATGCCGGCACGCAGGCAAAACAGGCGAAAAGACGGCCACAGGGGCTCCGCACGGCCCCCGGGAAGCAGCACACCCGCCAGCCTGGCCGATAGACGCATTGCGTCCCGCGCCAGGACAACCAGCAAAACCGCCGACAAAAAAGCAAACGGCAGCACCAAAAGCAGCGCATACAAAAAGCCGTGAAACCCGTGCATGCTGTACAGATACCCCAGAATGAGCCCAAGCCCAAGCCCGCGGAACATCAGCGTTAAGGGAACGACCAGCACGCCCAGCAGAAACACGCCGCTGAAAAAAAGCGCCAGAAAAAAGGGAAACACCGACTGGAGCGACGACAAAAAGGTAGCCCAAAAGGACTGGCTGGACCGCGTGGACGAAAACCCCATAATGATGGAGGATACGCCGTTTTGGGTCACATTGTCCGGATTTCTGGCAAGCAGCGCGCCCACCATCATGCCAATCAGCAAAAAAGCCGAAAGCAGAATGAGCGCGTAATTTTCCCGGATATGGGACGACCATTTCTGAAAATCCGGTTTTTTCAGGGCTAACCCCGCTCGAATCCTTTTCATGTATAATCCTCCCGTAACTGACGTCACAGGATAACTATGCGAAAGGAACAAGCATTATGCGTAGAGGATCAACGCCCCAACTCCTCCGCCCGCTTGGTACAGCGGTCCATAGCGCTGCGCAGGATGCCGGAAAAATTCCCTTCCTCCAGCGCTTCCAGCGCGGCTAACGTGGTGCCGCCCGGCGAAGAAACCATCCGGATAAGTTCCTCCGGCGTTTTACCGGAGTCGAGCAGCATCTTCGCGCTGCCGATAAGCGTTTGGGCTACCAAACGGAGCGCCGCCTCCCCGCCGATGCCGTATTCCGCAGCCCTGTCGGCCAAGGTTTTGGCGAACAGGTACACATACGCCGGACTGCTTCCATTAACCGCGATTACCTCGTTCATCCGGTCCTCCGTCAAAACCTCCACCAGGCCGGACGCCTCGAAAATCCGCCGGACTGCGGTAAATTCATCGTCCGTTACGTTACCGGTCCGGCACAGGGCCGTAGCTCCCTCCCCCAGCAGAAGGGGCGTGTTGGGCATGGCGCGGACCACCTTGCAGTCAGGAACGGTCCGCTCCCGGATGTAAGCGGTAGAAATTCCCGCGGCGATGGTGACAAACAGCGTATCCGCGCGTACTTCCGGTCTTACATCCTCCAGTACCTCCTGAAAATTCTGCGGTTTGACCGCCAGAAAAACCATGCCGCAGTCCCGGACAACCTGCCCGGCGCCGCCGGCCGTTTGCAGGCCCAGGGCCGCCATTTCCTGCAGTTTTTGAGCGTTGACGTCGTAAACCGTCAGCGCCCGGCTGGGGTACAGCCCGCAGCGCCGGATACCGCCGATGATGGCGCTCGCCATATTGCCCGCGCCGATAAAACCAACCGCTGAATTGTGCATCCGCTCACCGCGCTTTCAAAAAAGTAGAATGGGTTTAGTATACCGGATTTCCCCACCCGATTCAATAAAATAGCCGAAGAAAAATATTCTTTGGCGATTTGACAAAGATTATGTCAAACAAATTATGTAACCTTACCAAAGACGCTTACGCATCCGCAAGCGCGGCCTGGATCATAATGGAACATTCCAGCCGTTTTTTCTCAAGTTCGCAGGAAACTTTGTGGGGGGTAAGAATATCCCCTTCGTACTGATGGTTGTTGGCATTGCACCCACCGCTGCAATAGAACTTAGCCCAACAGCCGCGGCAATCTTTTTTGGCGTAGATGTTGGCTTTGGAGAAACGGTTCTTCATCTCCGTGTCCAGCGTACCGGCCAGCACGTTTCCCATTTTAAAACGCTCGTCCCCCACGAACTGGTGGCAGGGGTACAGATCCCCTTCCGGCGTAACCGCCACATATTCGTTGCCGCAGCTGCAGCCGCGCAGCCGTTTGATGGCGCAGGGGCCTTGGTCCAAATCGATCATGAAATGGAAGAAATGAAAGCCCTGTCCCTTTTTTTTGCGTTCGATTAAAAGTTGAGAGAGCCGTTCGTATTCCGCGAAGACCGCGGGCAGATCCGCCTCGGTAATGGCATAGGGCAGCTTGGGGTCGGAAACCACCGGCTCGATGGAAATCTGGTCGAATCCCAATGTGTTAAGGTGTAGGACATCCTCGCTGAAATCTAAGTTATGGCGGGTAAAGGTCCCCCGCACGTAATAATCCTTGTCCCCGCGGCCCGCCACTAGTTTTTGGTATTTCGGCACAATGGCGTCATAACTGCCGCTGCCGTCCACCCGGACGCGCAGCAGGTCGTTGACCGCCTTTCTTCCGTCCAAAGACAGTACGACGTTGGACATTTCGCGGTTGATAAAATCGATCTTATCCTCGGTCAGCAATAGCCCGTTGGTGGTGATGGTAAAGCGGAAGTTCTTGTTATGCAGCTTTTCAATACTTCTGGCGTATTCGACTACTTGGCGCACCACGTCAAAATTCATCAGCGGCTCGCCGCCGAAAAAGTCCAGTTCCAAATTGTGGCGGGTTCCGGAATTGGCGATTAAAAAGTCGATGGCCGCCTTGCCCACTTCAAAGGGCATCAACATTCTGCCGTGGCCAAAGTCCCCTTTTGCCGCAAAGCAGTATTCGCAGCGCAGGTTACAGTCATGTGCAACATTCAAACACATGGATTTAATGGGCGCCGGGCCCATCTTTTTTGCAAAGGGTTCGTATTCATCCGGAGAAAACAGCATTCCCTCTTGGAACAGTTCGTATAGTTCTCCGTATGCCTCGTCCACCGCCGCCTTGCTGTACCGTCCGTCAAAGCGTTCGTAAAGAGAAGGGTCGGGGCGGGGTTCCATCCGCCCGTCCAATTCCCCCAGCAAATCATACGCGGGCTTGTCCAACACGTGAACCGCCCCGCTGTTGACATCCAGCGCGATATTGTAGCCGTTCTGCTCAAAACGATGTACCATATTGATGATATTCCTTTCCACTGAGAATGGGATTTTGCCCCAATCGAGACAGCAAGCATTCCCTATGACGAAAAACAGAAGGGACAGGAAACTGTCCCTTCTGCTCGTTTTCCCGCCGTCGGCGAATTATTTTTCGCACTTCTGGTTGGCGACCGTGCAAGAAGTCTTGCAAGCGGACTGGCAGGATGCCTGGCATTCGCCGCAGCCGCCCTTGACAGCGCTTTCTTTCAAGTTTGCCTTATTCAGCGTCTTCACGTGTTTCATTACTATTTGACCATCCTTTCATAACGGACCGGGGCGTTATGCCCACGCTCCTTTGTTGCACCATTCGTTATTCGTTTTCCATCATGGAATTCTTTGAAAAATTGCAGCCTAATCTAATCACAGCCCGCACCGCAATTCCTTCCGGCAAATTACCGGATTTTCGTTTTTTTATTGACCCCTAAAATGCCGCCTAACGCGCCGGCGAACAGCATGACGCCCATTTTGATGAACGAAACGGTGGAAATCGGCTCCTTTACCAGGATCAGGCTGAACAGAAACAGCAGGGCAAACAGCGTCAGCGCGGTAACCACGCCATACAAAAGCCCCTTTTGCTTAGAAATCCGGCCGGACGTATAGCCGCCAAAAAACGCGCCAATGGCGCCAATGGCAACGCCGAGCGGCACAACCGCCCCTTGTGGGATGCTTTTCATCGCGACAAAAGCATAGGAAAGCAACAGCAAAAAGACGGTGCTGACAATGGCCCCCACCGCGGCGCCAAAACAAACAATGCGGACGGATGTGATAAACTGCGTGTCCTTCTGGACGGCTTTTTCGCGCCTCATGGACGTTCCCCCTCTGAACACCAAATACTTTTTTGTATGATTATTGATATTCAATCTGCCGGGGGATTATACCGTATTCCAGTCGAAATTACTGGGTCTCGGTCTCGTCATGAACCGTGTCGCAGCTGGCGATTGCCCAACGCTTGATGCGGATTTTGCTGCGGTCGGCGCCGGTCTCGATCACCAGGGAATCGGAATCCTCCTTGATGCTGACAACGCGCCCCATCATGCCGCCAATGGTGGTGATTTCATCCCCGACCAGCAGGCTTTTGCGCATTTTATCTTCCGCTTTCCGCTTTTTGTTCTGCGGGCGGATGAGCATAAAATACATCAGAACGAACATCAGCCCGAACGGAATAATCAGCGAGAGAATGCTCATCACACCGCCGCCGGCTGAGGGATCCGATGCGGTTAAAGGAATCAAGTTCAAATTCATTTACAGGTGCACCTCCATACGTAATGTACTGATTATAGCAATATTCCGCGTCCTTCGCAAGGGCTTGTACAAAGAATTTACACCCGCCGGTCGATTTTCTCCCGGTGTTCCCGGTAAAACGCGTCGAACCGGTCTTCGTCCAGCGCCAGGCGGATCTGTTCAAGCAGGGTATTGTAAAAATATAAATTATGTAGCACGCACAGCCGAAGGGCCAGCATCTCGCCGCTTTTAAATAAATGGCGCAGATACGCCCGTGAAAAATTGCGGCACGCGGGGCAGCCGCAGTCTTCATCCAGGGGCCTTGGGTCCCGTTCGTATTTGGCATTGTACAAGTTCAACGAACCGTTCCAGGTAAAAATGCGGCCATGGCGGGCGTTTCGGCTGGGCATGACGCAATCGAACATGTCCACCCCCCGGGCTACCGCTTCCAAAATATTGGTGGGTGTGCCCACCCCCATCAAATACCGTGGCTTGTCCGCCGGGGCAAAGGGTTCCACCGCTTCGATGACGCGGTACATCTCCTCCGCCGGCTCCCCCACCGCCAGCCCGCCGATGGCATAGCCGTCCAACCCAAGTTCCGCAATCTGTTTCATGTGTTCGATACGGATATCCTCGAAGGTGCAGCCCTGATTGATGCCGAACAGCATCTGACGGGGATTGATGGTGCCGGGCAAGGCGTTTAACCGCGCCATTTCCGCTTTGCAGCGCACCAGCCAGCGCACCGTGCGGCCGGCCGATTGCTTGGCGTACTCGTAGGCAGCCGGGTTTTCGACGCATTCGTCAAAAGCCATCGCAATGGTGGAACCCAAGTTGGACTGAATGCGCATGCTTTCTTCCGGTCCCATAAAAATCTTCCGGCCGTCGATGTGGGAGGAAAAGGTCACGCCTTCCTCCCGAATTTTACGCAGCTGGGACAACGAAAACACCTGGAAGCCGCCGCTGTCGGTCAGCACCGGACCCTTCCAGCGGGTAAAAGCACGGATGCCGCCCATGTCGCGCACCAATTCGTCCCCCGGCCGCAAATGCAGATGGTAGGTGTTGCATAGCTGGATTTGACATTGAATTTCCTCCAAATCCAACGCCGACACCGCGCCTTTAATGGCACCGCAAGTCGCCACATTCATAAACAGGGGGGTCTGCACCGTACCGTGGGGCGTGGTAATTTCCCCGCGGCGCGCTTTACCCTGTGTTTTCATCAATCGATACATCGTATCCGCCTTTCCCTTTTCCTTCCAGCCAAAAAGGGGAACGCCTTCCCCCTAAGGGGCCTTGCCCCCGGCGCTGTGCGCCCCTTAAAAAACTAAATTCGGGGTCATACCGTAAACAGCGTTGCCTCGATATGCTGTTCGGGCAGCGCGGCGCTGGTATAATAATAGACCGCCACAAGGGTGCCGTCCGGCCGCACCGTAAGCCTGGGGTAACCGATATCGTGGGACTTTGGGTCGTCCCGCAGGATGATTTCTTTCCCCCAGGTAAAACCGCCGTCGGCCGATACCCTGGCTTTTATGGCGGGATGTTCCCCCCGGTACCCAAACACCAGCACCAGCCGCCCGTCCGGCAATACGGCAAGCGCCGGGTTGCCGTTGCGCCCCATATTGCAGGAGGTCTCCGCCGCCCGTTCCGCCGCCATGGACCAGTGGGCGCCGCCGTCGGCGGACCGGACCGCTGCAATCCAATTGTCCTCCACCCTGGTACCGTCCGGCAGCAGCCGGTCGGACTTGCGCCGCAGCGCCGCAACCAACGTTCCGTCCGGCAGCACGGCAACGTCGGGCATGACCGCCCGGGCTTTGTTATCGGTCATGGGGCTAAGCCGCTGCCAGCTTTGCCCCCCATCCTCGGTCCGCAGCACAAAACTCTGGTCCTGGTAGGACATGCCCGCCAAGGCGGGATCTTGCCACGAGGCGTAAATGTCCATCCGCCCCGGCCCCCAAACCCGGTAACGGGTGCGGGAAGTCAGCGGGTTCCCTAAATTCGGAAACACGTACGGCCCCTGCCAGGTATGGCCCCGGTCGTAAGATACCACAAAGGTATCGCCTTCAATCGCGACCGCCGGACGGCCAATCCGCAGCACAAAATCCGGGTGCGCGCAGTCCAGCCCACCATCCGGAACCGGGCGCGCCGCCGAACGAAACAGCTCCGGGCGGATTTCGCTCGCCCAAGTTTCGCCGCCGTCCAGACTGCGGGCAAACGCCACCGCCATGGGAGCGTTTGGATCGATGCTGTGACGGTCGTCGTAATAATGATAAAGCCCGTGGTTGAAGGAGACCAAAATTTCCTGTCCCCAAATCCAAATGCCGCCGTTTGCCGGCCAGCCGTTGAATTTTCCTTGTTCGTAGCAGACCACCACGTGTTTCATATGCGCCCTCCCCAACCGGTGATAATATCCATTTACGGCCAAAAAGCGAGCGGTGCGCCAGGTTGAACCCACGCACCGTTTTCTGTATGTTCATTATAAATGGCGTTTTCCCGAAAGTCAATCCAAGGCCCCAGGCGTCCGATACTAATTTTGTGTTCTTTTGGCAGTCCTTGCTGATTCCCGCGAAAAAGGGTGGAAAAACGCCGCGGGAAATGCTATTCTTGTTGATAGAAATGCGGATATTGAGCGGCAGGCCCTTAAATCCGAAGAAAGGCGGTGCTTTTATGCATCAGGAATTGATGGAAATTCCGCATAGAATGCGGGAGCTGCGGGAAATCCTGGAGATCAGCCTGTTCGAAATGGCGAACCGGCTAAACATCTCGCTGGAAACCTACCGAAAATTCGAAAGCGGGGAAATCGATATTCCCATCAGCACATTATACGATATCGCGGGTATCCTGCAAATTGATTTTACCGAACTGATCACCGGCGAGACCCCCAAAATGGACACCTATTTCATCACCCGCAAAGGCCATGCGCCGGGCATTGCGCGGTACGGCTATTCCTGTACCAGCCTGGCCCACGGCTTTATCGGCCGGGAAATGCAGCCTTTACTGGTCAGCCTATCCCCCAGCGACCCGCCCCAAGAGCCGGTTTCCCACGCCGGACAGGAATTCAACTATGTCGTATCCGGGCAGATGTGTGTCATCATTAACGGCCGCGAGCACGTGTTGTCGGAAGGCGACTGCATCTATTTTAACCCGCAGCTCCCTCACGGGCAGCGGGCGGTGGACGGCCCCGCGGCCTTTCTGACCGTCATCAAGGAATAAAGGGGATGCGAAAAATGGATTATTTAATTGACAAATTCTGCCCCAAAACAAAGTTTAAAAGTTACGAGGAAATGTGCCGCGATTTTACCATCCAAAAGCCGGAAAATTTTAATTTCGGCTACGACGTGGTGGACGAATGGGCACGGGTGGAGCCGGAAAAATTGGCCCTGCTTTGGACCGACGACAGCGGTCAAATGAAATCCTATACTTTTTCAGACGTCAGCCGCATCAGCAACCAGGCGGCAAATTTCTTTCAATCCCACGGTATCGGCAAGGGCGATGTGGTGATGCTGATTCTAAAGCAGCGCCCCGAAGTATGGTTTGCCATCGTCGGGCTGTGCAAGCTGGGCGCCATCTGTATTCCCGCAACCTATCAGCTGACGCCCAAAGATATTTCCTACCGCTGCAACGCGGCTCATGTGAAGATGATTGTCAGCATTGCCGACGAGGAAATTACAGGGCACATTGCAAGCGCTCTGCCAGACTGCGCCCAAACGCCGCTGGTCGCCACTCTTGGCGGCGGCGCGCCCCTCCGCCAGGGTTTTCTCGATTTTGGACGGGAACTTTACCGGCAGGATTTTCATTGGGAGCGGCCCACCGGCGCGGGCGCTACCCGTAACGACGACTGCATGCTCATTTACTTTTCTTCCGGCACCACCGGCATGCCTAAAATGGTGTGGCACGACTTTGCTTTTCCGCTGGGGCATATAACCACCGCGCGCTATTGGCAGCAGGTGCAGGAAAACACCGTTCACCTGACCCAAACCGATTCCGGCTGGGCTAAGTTCGCCTGGGGCAAAATTTACGGCCAGTGGATCTGCGGCGCGGCCATTGGCGCTTACGATACCGAGAAGTTCCAGCCCCACGACATGCTGGAGGCGATTATGCGCCTGCGCCCCACCACGTTCTGCGCGCCTGCTACCATTTATCGTTTTT
>CABQAC010000084.1 GCA_902462035.1 uncultured Eubacteriales bacterium | reverse complement strand
CCGCGCCCGCTGCCACCAGAATCCATTTCTTTGTGGCGAACTTATCCATGGTGCGACCATCCTTTCCGCTGATCTTGTATAGCCTGGGACCTGTATTTTTGCTAACTTACCATATGCGGGGGACAAGCGCTGCGTTCCAACAGATACCAAAGACAGCGGGATAATGGGAATTGACAATCTATCTGTGAAATATTATGATAGATTTGTGTATTTTAGATAGAATACGATGCATTGGATAGAGCAAGAAGGGAGGGATTTTGGTTGAGATCGGTAAAAGGCAAAGTTCGGTTCATGAAACGCCTGCTGCTGTCTTTTTTCATTGTGCTGCTCATTCCGGTAATTTCCTATCTGATCGCCTACCGCCAAACCGAGCGGGTTGTGACCCAAAAGACCCGGGAATACACTTTTGCCATGCTCAACCAAATCCGCGAAGTGATCGACGGCAAATGGGAACAGTTCGACCTGATTGCCTATAACCTGAACTTAAACCCCAAGGTAAAAAGTTTTGTTTACGCCACTGTCCCGCTGCAAAGCGGCAGTTATTATTCCACCTGGGATCTGCAAAACGAAATTCAGCCCTACTCCATCACCGATGATTTTATTGAGGAAATGGGCATTTATTTTTTGCGGAGCAACCGGTTGATTATGACCCAGCAGGTGGTTACGCTGCAGGACTTGTACGAAAAAAGCTTTAAGCCGGCAGGGGATTTGACAAGTTTCGATGTCTTTAATCAAAGGCTGGCGGCCACCACCGGACAGGGCCAATTCCTGCCGGATGTGACCATTGCCATTGGCGGCAAAGAGACCAGGGTGCTTCCCTTTGTGCGCAAGCTGCCGCTGGAAAATTCCGCCGTTACCGACGGGTATTTGGTTTATTTTTTAAGCGTGGATGGGCTGGAACAGATGCTGCGCCAGGTGGACGTGTTCCAAAAAGGCACGGTATACATCACCGACGGCGAACAGCCGATTTGGCAGATTACAAACAATACGGATATTGAGGTAACGGCCCGGGAAATGACGCTGGACCATGACTTTTACCGCGAAGGGGATAATATCGTCGCGTACGTTTCCTCCAACGAGCGGGGCTGGAAATACTGTATTGAAATTCCCAGCACGGTGCTGATGGACAGCTTGAACGATTTGCAGGCGAGTTCGATACGCTTGCTGGTGATTTCCTTGGTTGTCGGCGGGTGTCTTGCCTTCCTGTTTGCGGCGCGCAACAATAGGCCCATCGCCCGGATGGCCAGCGCTGTTTCCGCGTTTTTCAGCGACGGGGGCAGCACCGGAAACGAGATCCGGTATCTGGAAGGCTCGGTCCAGCAGCTGATCCAGGACAACAGCCGGATGGAAGCGGTGATCAACAGCTATTACCCCATTCTGAAAATGGATTTTCTGGACAACCTGTACCGGGGCGAGTACAACGATGCCGCGGAAATTGAGGAAACGCTGCAAAGCCTGCATCTGACCATCCGGGGCAGCCGCTTTTTGGTGCTGGTGGCCGCCATTCCCGACGGGTACGAGATGATTATGGACGATTCCGTCCAACGAAACCAAAAGAAAAACAACAGCCGCGTGGTGCTGTCCGAACTGATTCGGGAACAGGGGGAGGAATGGTACCATTGCAGCTATGTCGATAAGGACAAAATCGCGGTGCTTATTGCCGCGGAGGAATCCGGGGTCCTCCGCCAAACAGCCTTATCTTTGGCGGCCACAGCCAAGCAGCGGCTGGAGGCCGAGATGGGCATGGCGGCCCGGTTCTTCGGCGGGACGGAATGCGGCAGCTTGACCGAAGCCAGTCAGTCTTACACCCAGGCCAGGGCCGCTTACGAGTATTTTTGGGATTCCAAGGCCGATGCCACCGTTTATTGGTATTCGGAAATTCCGCACAGCGAAAACACCCATCAGTACCCCATGGACGTGCAGGTGCGGCTGATGAACCTGGTGGGCAGCGGCAAGGTGGAGGAAATCCAGCAGGTGCTGGACCGGCTGTACGAGGATAACTTTATGAAAATCCATCTTCCGGTGCAGGAGAAGGCCCAGCTGCTGATTGAAATGCGGGGAACGCTGCTGAAACTATACGATAAATTTAAAATCGATTATTCGCTGTTCCATATCTATGTGGAGGAATGCGGAAAAGGAGAACCCTCGGTTTTCCAGCACATGGTACGGTATTTTATCAGCCTTTGCCGCCTGTCCAACCAAATGCGCAGCGATAAGGCGCGGCTGCTGCGGGATGCCGTCCTTTCGTATATTGACGAGCATTATTCCGAATCTTCCTTGTCCCTAGCCCGGCTGTGCGATCATTTTTCCATGGGAGAAGCGGCTTTGTCCCAGTTCTTTAAGGACCATACCGGGGAAAACATTTCCCAGTATATTGAAGACAAACGGATGGAACACGCGGCGCTTTTAATTCGGGACAGCGGTAAATCCATACAGGAAATCGCCCTGGAGGTGGGGTATAACAGCGACAAATCCTTCCGACGCGCATTTAAGCGGGTAAAGGGGGTCAGCCCATCGGATTACAGACGGATGGACTGACATTTTAAAACTGCATGAACTTTTTGAGTCGCCGACGGCTTTTGTGAACCGGATCCTGGGGAACGGTTCGCTGCACCGCCGGCGGCTTTTCTGTTTTACGGGGCTTATGTTCCGGGCGGCCGGAAAAGCGGGCAGCGTAGAAAAAAGCGGCGGATTTTATCCGGAAAACCGACGCTTGATTCCAATAAGTCGTGATAAGGTGCAGGATTAAGAAATGTCCGGTGTCCGAAACATGGTGTGGTGCAAAACCAGAAGGAGGGGAAAAGGAAGAAAAATAATGTAAAACATCCAATTTTATTTTGATTTTATTGGATATAATGTACAAAAACCGGCGAAGAAATGGGCGTTGACGAGCGGTTCCTCCGCCGGTTAGGATAACAGCAACAAACACAAGGAGGGATGGGGCACGATGGCGGCTGTGGATACGATAAAAAAGAACGGCGGCAGATCGAAGCGGTCTTTATTTTGGGCCGACATGAAGCGGACCAAATATTTGCATTTGATGATACTGCCGGGCGTGATCTACTTTATTATCTTCTGCTATATTCCCATGTATGGTGTCATCATTGCGTTTAAAGATTACAACATGAGGCTTGGCATTATGGCAAGCCCCTGGGTGGGACTGGAAAACTTCAGTTCGTTTTTTAATTATCCGTTTTTCTGGCGGCTGATTAAAAACACGCTGCTGCTCAACGTCTACAATCTATTGTTTTCTTTTCCCATGCCGATAATCTTTGCGCTTCTGCTAAACGAGGTGCGCAACGTGCGGTACAAAAAACTGGTGCAGACGGTCAGCTACCTGCCCCACTTCATTTCCACCGTTTCCATCGTGGGCATTTTGTTTTTGATTTTGTCGCCGGAAACCGGTGCGGTCAATAAAATCATTCAGGCATTCGGCGGCGAACCCATTTACTTTATGGCGGACACCCGGTGGTTTCGGACGGTGTTTGTCGCCTCCGGAATCTGGCAGAACCTGGGGTGGGACGCCATTATCTACCTGGCGGCGCTGACCAGCGTGGATACGGAGCTTTACGAGGCGGCACGGATTGACGGCGCGTCCCGGTTTCGTCAGATATGGCATGTGGCGCTGCCCGCCATCAAGGGAACCATCGTCATCATGCTGATCCTGCGCATGGGCCAGCTGATGAGCAGCAGTACGGACAAGGTGCTGCTGATGCAGGTACCCATTACCTACGAGGTGTCGGATATCATTGGAACCTATGTTTACCGGCGCGGCTTGGTGGGCGCCGAATACAGCTTCGGCACGGCGGTAGACCTTTTCAACTCGGCGATCAACATCATCCTGCTGCTGACCGCCAATAAAATTAGCAAAAAACTGACCGACCAGGGTCTGTTCTAAAAGGAGGGGAAAGATAATGATCAAAGATCGTTCTGCCTCCTCCCGGGGGCTGGATATCATCGTGCACGTGGTCATGGCGTTCGTGTTGCTGATCACCATTCTGCCGGTGCTGCACGTCGCCGCCATTTCGCTGAGCAGCAGCTCGGCCATCAACCGGGGGTTGGTCAGCTTTTACCCGGTGGAGTTCAGCACCGAAGCGTACCGGGTTGTATGGCAGGCGGGTACGGTGCCCAACGGCTTTAAAAATTCAGTCATCTACACCGTACTGGGCACCGCGATTAATATGCTGCTGACGGTTATGATGGCGTATCCATTGTCCCGCAGCAAACTGCCTTTGCGCGGCTTCTATACCCTGCTGGTGACCATTCCCATGTTCTTTTCCGGCGGAATGATCCCCAATTTCCTGCTGATCAACGAACTGGGTATTTACAACACGATTTTTGCCATGATTATTCCCGGCGCAATTTCCACCTGGAACCTGATCATAATGCGAACCTTTTTCCAAAGCATTCCCGTTTCGCTGGAGGAAGCGGCCCATCTGGACGGCGCAAACGATTTTCAAATCCTGATCAGCATTGTGCTGCCGTTGTCTCTTCCCTCCATTGCCACCATCGGTATGTTTTACGCGGTGAGCCACTGGAACTCCTGGTTCAACGCCCTGATATATTTAAAAAGCGAAAAGATGTATCCCTTGCAGATGATTTTGCGAGAAATCGTCATTCAGGGCCAAATTGCCAAGGAACTGGCGGAGCAGGGCATTATCGATACCGAAAACCCTGCGGTCACCGTGGAAGGCATTAAGTACGCCACGCTGTTTATTTCAATTATTCCCATGATGATCATCTATCCCTTTATTCAGAAATATTTTGTGAAGGGCGTGATGGTGGGGTCCATCAAGGGATAAGCGAAAAAAAAGTGGCAAGTCAGAAAAGGAGTGGTATGATTGAAAAAGCGGATCCTGGCGATTGTTCTGGCGGCTTGTATGGTTGCCGCCGTCTGCGCGGGCTGTGCGGGCGATTCGTCGGCCAGCAGCAAAGCGCCCTCGACCGCGGCGTCCGGCACAACCTCCGGCGGCGAGGAGCGCAAGGTTTTGGAGTACAACGCGGTGTTTGTCATCTCCAAAGAGCGCGTTCCCGACAGCCCGTCGCTGCTTGACGACTACATGCTGGAAAATTTCGGCATCAAAATGAACTGGGAGCAGATGGCGTCCAGCAGCGTGGAAGAAAAGCTCCCCCTGCTGTTCGCGGGGAAAACCCTTCCCGACATGGTTTGGCCGGTTGGCGTGGTGGCAAAGTTCCCCAAAAAGTTCGGCCAGGACGGCCTGCTGCTTCCCATCAACGAGTATTTTGACCAGCTGCCCAACTACCGCAAGCTTTACTCCGATGAAGAATGGGCGACCCTGCTGATGACCGAAAGCAATGCGGACGGCAACCTGTATTATCTGCCGCAGAAAAACTACAGGGCGACGGCGGCTTCCTGGATTTACCGCAAGTCGGCATTTGACCAGTGGGGCCTGACCTTCCCGAAAACCACCGATGAATTGTACGATGTCCTGAAAACCATCAAGGAAAAGGATCCCTCCGCCGTGCCCATGCCCAACAGCGGCGGATTGAACGTACTGGACGGCCTGTACCTGGCCTGGGGTATCCAGCGCGACAGCTTCATCAACGATAAGGGCGAGCTGGTGCCTTACGGCCGTGCCACCGACGAATACCGCGAAGTGCTCAAATATGCTGCCAAACTGTGGAAAGAAGGCTTGATCAACAAGGAATTCGCCACCGTGACCGAGCAGCAATGGACCGAGCAGTATGCCAACGGCAAGGCTTATATTCAATACTCTTACGCCACCCGCGTGCCGTGGGCGGAGGAGAACATGAAAAAGGTTGATCCCAGCGTAAAGTTTGATTATGTTCCCCAAAACGTGACGGCCGACGAGAGCAAGGGCTACTATTGGTCGAAAGAATCGTCCTACACCACCGCGGGCCCCTTCTTTACCACCGTTATGGCGGGAGAAAAGATGGACCGGATGATGGAATGGTACGACTGGCTTTGCACCGAGGAAGGCAGCTTGTTCATCAACATGGGTACCAAGGGCGTAACCTACGAGATTGTGGACGGCGAGCCGCAGTTTATGGCGCATATGTACCATGCCACCCGCAACCCCGATGGGACGAAAGACTGGAAATACGGCCTGTATTTGGGCAACATCGTGCAGCACCCGGCTTACCTGAAGGAAACCGGCAAGGAAACCGACCTGCAGGTCAGCGAGACGCTGCTGGGCGATAAAAACGGCCATTATTTCGCGCCCGTCGCCTGGACTTTCTCCGAGGCGGACGAAAAGAAGATCAACGATTACGATACGGCCATTAAGGACGTAGCGGACGAGTACGCCATGAAATTCATCATGGGCCAACTGGATCCCAACAAGGATGCGGATTGGGAAGCCTACCTGAAGACGCTGGACGGCGTTGGGCTGAAGGAAGCCTCCGCCCTGCGGCAGGCCAATTTCAAAATTCCGAAATAAACAATACCTCTCTCCTTATGGGTTTGCAGCACAAGGAAAAAGGGCCGGGCAAATAGCCCCGGCCCTTTTTCTGCAACCGTACGGGCGCAAAAAATGCCGCGGGAAACAAACCGTTTCCCGCGGCATCCGATTGCTGACGGATTTGTCCCGTTTGGGATTACTGAATGACCGAATCCAGGTAGTGCTCGAGTTCTTCCTCGTCCTTGCGCTTTTTCTCCTGATAAATAAAAAATGCGGTGGCGGCGGCGGAGATCGCTGCAACGACGCTGATTACGCAGAGAATAAACTTGAATGCGTTGGATTTTTTCATAAAGCACCTCCGGTTTTCCTCGAAAATGTTCGTCCTACTGCTTTATATTATAAGCCCCTTGCTTTAAAAAAGTCAAGAAACCGGTAAAAAGAAAAAGCAGAGGGTTCCTCTGCTTTTCATTATGAACCGATTGAACCGGTTTATGCGCTGCAACTTTACGCGTTGGCGCTGTTGAGCTTGCGCGCGAGGGCGGACTTCTTTCTGGCAGCGGTATTCTTATGAAGAATCCCTTTGGCAACTGCCTGGTCGAGCTTCTTCACAGCCAGACGGACGGCCTCCGCTTTGTTCTCGGCATTGGCGTCAACCGCGGCATTGGCCTTCTTCATCTCGGTTTTCAGCGCAGAGTTGAAGGCTTTGTTCCGCAAGGTTTTAACCTGGATCACCTTGACGCGTTTTTTCGCGGACTTAATATTCGGCATGGTCACACCTCCTTCGCTTAGCTAACAGTCAAGTACAAGTCATCATAACACTTTTATAGCCAAATTGCAAGGACTTTTCACGGAATCTGGCATAAGAAAACTTGCCGAAGCAAATAATACCACAAAAGGAGAGGGATTTCAATGATATTTCGCACAGATCTGGCGCTGGAAAGAAAGGAAGACCTGCCGGGCAACGTGCCCGGGATTTCCACCCGGGAATCTAAACGGGGGCGGGCGAAGATCACCCGGCTGCGGGTGGAGGACGAAAGAGGCGAACAGGCCATCGAAAAGCCGGTGGGCAATTACGTGACCATCGAGCTGCCTGCGTTTACCGACAACATCAACGACGGGCGGGAAGAGCTTGGCGCCGTTGCCGAAGAATTGACAGCCCTGCTGCCCGCGGAAGGGCTGGTGCTGGTCATCGGCCTGGGCAACGAGGAAATTACGCCCGACGCGCTGGGACCCTGGTCCGCCCGGCGGATTTTGGCCACCCGCCATATCAACGGCGAAATCGCGCGGTCTTCTGGGCTTGATTTGCTGCGAAAGGTGGCGGTGCTCTCCACCGGCGTGCTGGGGCAGACGGGGATCGAAACGGTGGAGCTGCTGTCCGGCCTGACCCAGCAGCTCAAACCGGCGGCGGTTATCGCCATCGACGCGCTGGCGTCCCGCAAATTGACCCGCCTGGGATGCACCATCCAGATGAGCGACAGCGGCATTTCCCCCGGGGCGGGCGTCGGCAACAAAAGGCCCTGCTTAAACCAGGAAACCGTAGGCGTTCCGGTCGTTTCCATCGGCGTGCCTACGGTAGTTGACGCCGCTACCCTGGCGGCGGAGCTGGTTTCGCCCCACAACGAGGAGGAAGCCCGGGTGATTCGGGAAATGGTCGCGCCCCGGGGCGCGCAGATGGTGGTTACCCCCCGTGAGGTGGATCTGCTGGTGCGGCGGGCGGCAGCCAGCATTTCGCTGGCGGTCAACTGCGCTTTGCACCCCGATATCAGCCCAGAGGATTTCCAGCTTTTGGTCTCGTAACGGACTGCCCCGCACCGCGGCATATTCCCCCTGCGCCTTGCATAGCATGATAAAGAAATGAAACCAGGCAATATAAGGCGGGGATGACAGGGTGTTTTGTTCTTTCCCGTAAGAACGGGAATTTGACTGCGTCCAACCAGGCAAAATATCCCGGCCGCGGCGAAAGGACGGTCATGACGATGAGACGAATCGGGTATCGGAAAAGGCATCTGCGCCGGGCGGACTTTTCGCGGATGCTGCCGGCGGGGAAACGGCTGGCAG
>CABQAC010000083.1 GCA_902462035.1 uncultured Eubacteriales bacterium | reverse complement strand
AGCGCCACCTTGCCAAGGTGGAGGTAGCGAGTTCGAGCCTCGTCATCCGCTCCACATCGGAACGAGTTACGCTCGTTCCGATTTTTTTGTGGTATTGAAAGGTCTTTAATCGTAAAAATCCTTGTAAATACTGACTTTTTCGCAGACTAAAACATTCAAAACAACAATGATTTTTGACACTTTATAAAGTGTAGGAGGTCAAATTAATGAATTTGCAAATCAGGCGATGTGAAATCGCAGATATAAAAGCAATTTGTGATTTAAATACGAGGGAACTTGGATATGATTATCCAGAAGATAAAACAAAAGATAAGATCGTAAAAATTTTAGATAGCAGCAAGGATAGAATCTACGTTGCTTTAATAGATGGCAATGTTATTGGATATGTTCATGCTAATGACTATGATGTGATTTATGCACCTCATATGAAAAATATCATGGGAATTGCCGTTTCAAGTAACTTTCAGAAAATGGGTGTCGGTAAAGCATTATTGGCTTCAATTGAACATTGGGCGATAAATACCGGTGCATGCGGCGTTCGATTGGTATCAGGAGCGACAAGAATTGGTGCACATGAGTTTTATCACCATTGCGGATATAGTGGAGACAAGCAACAAATCAATTTAAAGAAAATATTTTATAATCAATAAAAAATCTGTCATCCGCTCTACTGTTCCTCCCGGTCTGACATTGGCGCGGCATGCTTCTGTTTTGTTTTTACGAAAGGCCGTTTCCGCTTCAACGCATAGAAACCAATGGAGGAAAACGTCCAGACTTGCCAGGCTCCGGTCCTGCTCGCTGTTAGGACCGGAGCCGTTGTTTTTTTTCATTAAAAAGCCGCTCCTTTTTCAGTGCTTTTTCCAGTTTTCATGTATTTCTGATTCTGCTATAATAAATTGAATCTAGTAAAATAGGGAGGATGCGACATGCCAATCCAGGAACTTTCCGGTAAGCAGGTTCAACTGCAAGACGGTGATCTGCTTCGCCGCAGAAAAGAAAACCGGGAATACATGATGCGGCTAAAAAGCGATAATCTGTTGATGCACCATCGGTTTGAGGCAGGGCTGTATGGGGCCAACCGCCAGCCCGAGGGGATCCATGGCGGCTGGGAGTTTCCCTTGTGCCAGCTGCGCGGCCATTTTTTGGGGCACTGGTTGTCGGCTGCCGCCATGCACTACTATGCCACTGGCGATATCGAAATTAAAGCAAAAGCGGACGCAATGGTAGCCGTACTGGGGGAATGCCAGCAGGCCAACGGCGGGGAGTGGGTCGGATCTATTCCGGAAAAATATCTGGATTTTATCGCACAGGGCAAAGGCGTTTGGGCGCCGCAGTACACCCTGCACAAAACTCTGATGGGCCTTTTGGATATGGCCGAGCTGGCCGGCAACGAGCAAGCCTTGGATATCGCCCTCCGTTTTTCCCAGTGGTTTTACCGTTGGAGCGGTCAGTTTAATCAGGAACAATTCGACCGTATCTTGAATGTGGAAACCGGCGGCATGTTGGAAATGTGGGCCAGACTGTACGGAATAACAAAAGACGAAACACACCGTACCCTCATGAACCGGTATTACCGCCATTGCCTGTTCGACGGCCTATTGGCAGGCAAGGATGTTTTGACCAATATGCACGCCAACACCACGGTGCCGGAGGTGATGGGCGCCGCCAAGGCTTACGAAGTCACCGGTGAGCAAAAGTGGCGCGACATTGTGGAAGCATACTGGGACTGCGCGGTTACCGAGCGCGGACAATACGCCACAGGCGGGCAAACCTGCGGGGAAATTTGGACTCCCAAAATGGAACTCTCCTCCCGGCTGGGGGATAAAAACCAGGAACACTGCACGGTTTACAACATGATGCGTCTTGCCGATATCCTATTCCAATGGACCGGCGATGCAAAATACGCCGATTATTGGGAGCAGAATCTCTATAACGGGATTATGGCCCAAGGTTACTGGAAGGGCAACTTTAGCCACGGTCAAAAATCGGACCATCCCACAACCGGGCTTTTGTCGTACTTTTTGCCTTTGCGCGCCGGGGCGGTCAAAGGCTGGAGCAGCGAGACCAACGACTTTTTCTGCTGCCACGGCACGCTGGTGCAGGCCAACGCCGCACACAACCGGGGAATCTACTATACAGCGGAAAACACCCTCTACCTGTGCCAATATCTCGATTCAACGGCACGGTTCGATATGGGCGGCATAGCGGTGACTCTGACCCAAAAGATCGATACGCTTACCGGCAGCTGCCACCTGTCCAGCACATCGTCCGGCAGCCACGAGATGAACGAGATTACCGCCCGCTACCCGCACGACCCCAACTGCATCGCCGCTTATGCCACCATTGAAGCAGAAAAGCCTGCGGCGTTTGCGCTGAAGCTGCGCATCCCGTATTGGGTCAGCGGCGCCGCAGAAGTTACGGTCAACGGCACACCCGTACCGGCCGGCCGGGACGAAAAAGGCTTCTGCACCATCGAACGTCTTTGGCAGACCGGCGACCAGGTGCTGATTACATTGCCCCGCGCCGTAACCTGCTGCGCTTTACCGGACGATTCTAGCCGTGTGGCGTTCTGCTATGGGCCTGTCGTACTTGCCGGGCTTTGCAGCAACGAGCGGGCGCTTAAAGCGGATCTCAATCAACCGGAATCGGTTCTGGTTTCGGATAACGAGCGGGAATGGGGTAATTGGAAGCACACCTTCCGCACACGCGGGCAATCGGAAAACCTGCGTTTTGTCCCGCTGTATGATGTCGGATATGAACCTTATACCGTTTATTTCCCTTTAGTGGCACAATAAAGCGGCTTCAAACATAATAAAAGAAGCGGCGCAGTCGTTAAGACTTTGCGCCGCTTGTTTTATTGCGCGCTATTGCGGATTGTTTTCCTTACCGCTGGTGGTAATGACCGGTGTGGACTCCCGATGCTTGCGCCCCTTTTTTCGTTCGCGGTCGGACAGATAATCCAGCACAAACAAACGCAGCACCGCAAAAACCGGTACGCTGACCAGCATGCCGAAAATACCAAACAGCCCGCCGCCCAGCGTCACAGCAAAAAAAACCCAGAACGGGCTGATGTGGAGCGCGGACCCCAGTATTTTGGGGTTTAAGATGTTGGCATCCACCTGCTGGATGATCAGCAGCAGCGCCGCAGCCCAAATTGCCGTGGTCCAATCGGTGGAAAGCAGGGTAATAACCACTGCCGCCACTCCCATAAAAATAGGGCCGAAATACGGAATTAAGTTAAACAAACCAAATAGCAGTCCCAATATGACGCCGTACGGCACCCCTAATACAGCTAAGGCAATCGCGCCGCACACTCCAACAATCAGGCCGTCCAAAAGCTGCCCGCCAAAATATCGGAATACCATGGCGTTTGATTTATGAAAATAAAGGGACACCTTGTGATAGACCGATTCCCGCAGACACAGCCGCAGCACCCGCTGGACGAAGGAAATCAGCATTTCCCGTTCCCAGAGCATATAAATAGAAAACACAAACCCCAACAAAATATTACCAATAACGCTTGAAACATTCATTACGCTGTCCAGACACATGCGCAGCGTTTCCTGATTGTTCAGGTCAATGGCCGGGGCAATCCGGTCAAAGGACAGCCCTTCAATCCATTCCCACAAGCCAAGGTGGGATAAAAAACCGCTGCCTCCATTCCATTCCCGCGCTTTTTCTTTCAGCAAGTCCAAATATGACGGAATCTGCTGTAAAAAATCGCCGATCCCCGTGACCAGCATGGGGAGGAGGGAGCCGATGAAAAGTGCTATTGCCGCAAAAAACAGCAGGTAGACCAGCGCAAGGCTGATCGCCCGGCCTCCCTTTTGAACCAAACGGCAGCGGGATTGCCCCAACCGTTTTTCCAAGGCAAAAACCGGCCTGCTCAGGAAAAACGACACGGCAAGCCCAATGAGCACCGGGGTCAGTAAGCAAAACAAATCGCCAATCCATCCCAGTAAAACAGGAAGGCTGTCGAACGTTTTATAAATTGCTATGACTGCGGCTGCCAGCAGCAACAGCCTCACCCAGCGCCGTTGGATCATTTTTTGAAACATCGCCGCCCTTCCTTTCCTAAAATCCGCTCATACAACCTGTACATCCTTGACGGCATATAGTATAATCTAACAGAATTTATATCCAATATACGCGACAACGAGAAATAACCTTTTACATCGCCCATGCGGAAAGGATGCCATGAAATGAGAAAAACAAAGATTATCTGTACGTTGGGGCCGGCGACGGACGAGGATGAAGTCTTAAAAAAATTGATGCTGGAAGGTATGAACGCGGCGCGTTTTAACTTTTCACATGCGGATCACGCTTCTCACAAAATGAATTTCGACCGCGTCGTCAAGCTGCGGGAACAGCTGGATCTGCCTATCGCCACGATTTTGGATACAAAAGGTCCCGAAATACGCATCGGTTCCTTTAAAGAGGGGAAGGTCAGTTTGGTTAAGGGTAATACCTTTACATTAACGACCGAATCCATCGAGGGAACAGACGAGCGGGTTTCCATCTCGTACCGCGACCTTCCGCGAGACATTGAAGTCGGCGCCACCGTCCTGCTGGACGACGGCCTGGTCGAAATGACAGTGGCCCATGTAACCGATACCGATATTGTCTGCACCATAAAAAACAGCGGCATTATTTCCAATAAAAAAGGCGTTAATGTGCCAGGCACAAAACTGTCCATGCCTTTTGTCAGCGAAAAGGACCGTGAGGATATCATATTTGGCATAGAAACCGGTTTTGATTTTATTGCTGCTTCCTTTACGCGCAGCGCATCCGATATTTTGGAAATCCGCAAAATACTGGAAGAGTATAACTGCCATACGATCAATATCATCGCCAAAATTGAGAACCGCGAAGGCGTGGACAACATCGACGAAATCATCCGTGTATCCGACGGCGTAATGGTCGCCCGGGGGGATATGGGGGTCGAAATCCCATTGGAGGAGGTCCCCGTACTGCAAAAAATGCTGATCAAGAAAGCATTTCATGGCGGCAAGCAGGTGATTACCGCGACCCAAATGCTGGATTCCATGATGAAAAACCCGCGCCCCACCCGTGCGGAGGCTACCGATGTTGCCAATGCCATTTATGACGGAACCAGCGCCATCATGCTTTCCGGCGAGACCGCCGCCGGACTTTATCCGGTAGAGGCTTTGAAAACGATGGTCAAAATTGCCGTCAGTGCGGAAAACGATATCGGTTACCGCAAACGGTTTAAGCAAATGGAATACGACACCAATCCGGACGTAACCAACGCCATCTCCCACGCCGCTTGCACCACCGCTTACGATTTGGGTGCCACCGCCATCATAACGGTGACAAAGTCCGGTACCACAGCGCGCATGATTTCCAAATTCCGTCCGGAGCATCCCATCATCGGCTGCACCACATACGAGCACGTTTACCGCCAATTGAGCCTTTCCTGGGGCGTTACGCCGCTGCTCATCGCGGAGGAGGAGAGCACCGACGCGCTGTTCGAACACGCTGTGGACGCGGCGGAGAATACCCGCATCGTCTCCCATGGCGACCTGGTGGTGATCACGGCAGGCGTACCGCTTGGTATCCCGGGAACCACCAACCTGATGAAAGTCCACGTGGTGGGCCACGTACTGGTTTCGGGGGAAGGGATAACCTCCAACGCCGTATGCGCCAGCTTGTGTGTCTGCGGGGACGAGGACGAAGCGCTAAACCGCTTTAAGGACGGGGACATTCTGGTCCTTCCTCAAACGTCAAATAAGATTTTCCCGCTGCTCAAACGCGCTTCCGGCATTATTACCGAAACGGGCGGCGCAAATTCCCACGCTGCAATCGTTGGGCTTGCCATGGATATTCCAGTCATCGTGGGCGCCAAAAATGCCACTAAAATCTTAAAAACCGGCGCTGTAGTCAGCATCGACGCCAGCCGCGGCATTGTTTGTTCCGCCTCGGTGGAAGAATAAAGATTAAAACCGTCTGCCAAAAAGGTTGACGGTTTTTCTGTTTGGCAGGAATCTATTCGGATGAATTTTGGGAAAACCGCTTTCAAAATGTGCTGTTTTCGATTATACTAGATTCATATCACGAATCACGAAACGAGGATGATCGCGTCATGAAAGTACTTACTCCTTTTCGTCTGGGCCTTTCCGCCCTGGTCACCTATTTGATCAGTATGATCGCAAGCACCATGCTGGTCGCCATTGTGGTATCTATTACCGATAATATTGTGATTACCGTTATCACACAAATTTTGGCACTGCTAATTACCTATGGCGGCGGCTACAATAGGATTTGGAACGAGGGCAGTTCGGATTTAAACCGTGTTCATTACGGGCATACCCACTATGACCGCTGGAAAGGCCTTAAGGCCGGTTTGGTGGTTATGGCGCCGTTTTTCCTTTTTTGGCTCGTATTCTTCATCTGCAAAATCGCTCATGCGGATATTTTATTTGTTTATAAGCTGATCAATTTTAACATTTTGATCCTGCTCAACGCGATGTTCGGCGGAGCGGCGGTGCCCATGGCGGAACTGTCCTACGGCAGCGTATTTGCCGCCCTAATCCCTTTACTCGTGTTTCCGCTCATTTCAACGGCCGCTTACCAGCTGGGGTACCGTCAGGTCTCCTTTATGGAAAAATTGATTTACAAAAATCTACCCAAACGGCAACCGGGGACCCCCAAGCAAAAGAAAAAATAATCAGGCATATCGTCCGCGTCACCCCCATATTGTTTGCGTATAGGGGTGTGATGTGTGATGAAACAATTTTTGCGCCGTAATTTTTCCGTCATCTGCATTTGTTTGGGCGCAGTTACGGTACTGTTATTCGGCGCTTACTTAGAAAGAACTTTGGGATCTTCCGCCGTTTCGGCAGGGGTCACGGCCAAACCGCAAACCGGCTTGGTCATCATATTGGATGCCGGCCATGGCGGAATCGACGGCGGCGCGGTAAGCAAGGACGGCACTGTTGAAAAGGATATCAACCTTGCTATTACCCTCAAACTGCGGGACTTACTTTCGCTGTCCGGGTACCAAGTGGTACTGACGCGGGATACCGACCGTTCTATCCACAGCGAAGGCGCTGTCTCCATTCGCGATATCAAACGGTCCGACCTGCAAAACCGGCTGGAACTCACAAACACCTTTCCAAATGGCATTTTTGTCAGCATTCACCAAAATTATTATACCGAAAGCAAGTATAGCGGCGCACAATTCTTTTATTCCCCCAACCACGCGGGCAGCCAGGTTTTGGCAGAAACACTCCAATCCTTGTTCCGGGAAAAACTGCAGCCGCAAAACGAACGCCAGATTAAACCGGCGGGCAAGGACTTGTATTTGATGACCAACATTAAAATTCCCGCTGTGTTGGCAGAATGCGGTTTCCTGTCCAATGTGACCGAAGCGGCACTTTTGACCGAGGAAGAATACCAACAAAAAATCGCCTTCGTGTTGTACGAAGGACTTCTTTCTTACCTGCGGAACGCAGCCCAGCCCCAGACGTAAATAAAATTAGAATTTAAAACAACGAAGCGGTGAATACGAAAAATGGCTACCAAAGCGAAAACAGTTTATATTTGTTCCCAGTGCGGGTACGAATCGCTGCGCCTTTACGGAAAATGCCCGGGGTGCGGGGAGTGGAACACCCTGTCGGAACAGCTGGTGGAAGCACCGCCGCGCACCGCGCTTGGCGGCGCTTCGTCTTATCACGCTGTATCTGCGGGCCGTCCCGTACCGCTGTCGGATATCTCGTCCGCGGAAGAGGAGCGTTACCATACCGGGCTTAAAGAGCTAGACCGCGTGTTGGGCGGCGGTATTGTCAAGGGTTCTTTGATTCTTTTGGGCGGCGATCCTGGAATCGGAAAATCTACCATGTTGCTGCAAATATGCGAACATTTGGGCCATACGCTGCGGATTTTATATGTATCGGGCGAGGAATCCAAACGCCAGTTAAAGCTGCGCGCCGCGCGCCTTCAGGTTTCCAGTGCCAACCTGTCTGTGCTGACCGAAACCAACGTGGAATATGTCGCCGCACAAATCCGGGAGGTAAAGCCCGATCTGGTCATGGTGGATTCCATTCAAACCATGAATTTGACCCAGCTCACTTCTTCGCCGGGCAGTGTCCCCCAGGTAAGGGAATGCACCAATCTGCTGATGCATACGGCCAAAGACTTGGACATTCCTATTTTTATCGTGGGGCATGTCAATAAGGATGGCGCCATCGCGGGTCCCAAGGTCTTGGAGCATATCGTGGATACGGTGCTTTATTTTGAAGGGGACCGGCAGACCTCTTACCGAATTTTAAGGGCGGTAAAAAACCGTTATGGTTCCACAAACGAAATCGGCGTATTCGAAATGCGGGACAGCGGCCTTTACGAGGTGGAAAATCCTTCCGGCATGCTGCTCAGCGGCCGGCCGGTCAATGTGTCCGGAACCTGTGTCGCCTGCGTCATGGAAGGTTCCCGGCCCATCCTAGCCGAGGTACAGGGTCTGGCAACTCCAA